>CAIYWM010000634.1 GCA_903929895.1 uncultured Alphaproteobacteria bacterium | reverse complement strand
GGCGGCGGCGGCGGTCTCGATCTTCTGGCCGTGCTCGTCGGTACCGGTCAGGAAATGGACGTCACAGCCGTCGAGCCGCTTGAAGCGCGCGAGCACGTCACAGGCCAGCGTCGTGTAGGCATGCCCGATGTGGGGCACGTCGTTGACGTAGTAGATCGGCGTGGTGACGTAATAGGTGCGTTTGCCCGACATGATGACTGAACTCCGAACGGCCGCCCCTTCCGGGGCACGAGACTCAAGCGCGTTCAGCCCCGCATTCGTTCGCAGGGCAGAGAGTCTCCGATGTCGGACCGGGGCAACATGGGAGGTCTTTTCTCATGGCTCCCTTTGTCGATCAAGGCACGCGCTCAGCGCGTCGCGGATTGCAGCGCCAGGAAGCTGCCCATGACGGTTTGCTTGCGGTCGAGGTTGACGGCGTCGGCCCGTGAAAAGAGCATTGCGACGTGCTCCGAGGCCGCCATCCAGCGTTCCAGGCTCGCGGCCGCCAGCAGCCTGGCCCGCAGCCCGCTCTCCATCGGCACGACAGGTGCAGCTTCCGTGGTGAGCGCCGCCTGCCGCATCAGGCCCTTCAGCCAGCCGTCGAAGAGATAGTTAAGGGCGCGCCAGTCGGCGTTCGCTTCCTCGCCGCGCTTGGCGAAGCGTTCGGCGAAGCCATGCAGTCGGGGCATGTCGAGGTCGGGCAGGGTCGCCAGCACCTCGACCATCTCGCGATAGAGGTCGAGGCTGCCCGCTCCCGCCAGTTCGAGCGCGCGGCCAATGCTGCCCTCGGCGAGACGGGCGAGCGCCCTTCTCTCCTCGTCCTTCGTCTCGGGCGCATAGTCGCCGAGCAGCCTGACGACGGTGTCCTCGCCGAGCGGCTGAAGCGCCAGTCGCCGGCAGCGCGAGCGGATTGTAGGCAACAGCCGGCCCGGCGCGTGCGACACGATCAGCAGAACCGCGTTGGGCGGCGGTTCCTCGAGAATCTTCAGCACCGCGTTGGCGCTGTTGCGATTCATCTCGTCGGCCGAATCTACGATGGCGACGCGCCATTTCCCCATCGCCGGCGTCATGTGCATGAAACCGCCAAGCCCGCGCACGTCGTCGACGGCGATCTCGGCGCGGATGCGGCCGGTATCGTGGTTGAGCGCGCGCCGCAGGTGAAAGAGGTCGGGATGCGAGCGCGCATCGATCAGGTGCCGGCCCGGCGCATCGGTCGAGACGTCGAGCGACTCGGGGCCGCCGCCGAACAGGCCACCCTGGTCCTGCCCCGCCAGCAGGAAGCGCGCGAAGCGCCACGCCAGGGTCGCCTTGCCGATGCCGCGCGGACCGGTCAGCAGCCAGGCATGATGCAGCCGGCCGCTCTGCTGCGCTGCCAGCATAGTCTGTTCGGCCTGCTGATGGCCGACCAACCGGTCGTTGCGCCACGGTGGCGGCCAGCCGTAGGGCCATTCGAGCTTCTCAAGCTCGGCCGGATCTGACGGCGTCTTGCCCCGCGCCACGGCTCAGACTTCCAGATGCGCG
>CAIYWM010000633.1 GCA_903929895.1 uncultured Alphaproteobacteria bacterium | reverse complement strand
TGCGGCAAGACCACGCTCAGCAAGATGCTGATGCGCGGCATATCGGCGGACGCGGGCCAGGGCGGCCGGGTGATCTTCGACGACTGGGGCCGCAAGATCGACGTGATGAGTCTCGAGGGCGAGGAGCTGAACCGCTTCCGCACCAAGCTGCAGTTCATCTTCCAGGACCCATTCGGCTCCCTGAACCCGCGCATGACTGTGTACGACATCCTGGTCGAGCCGCTGGTCATCCATAAGATCGGCGACGATGCCTATCGCCGCGAGATGGTCGCCGAGCTGATGGAAATGGTCGGCCTCGACCGCCGCCATCTCAGCCGCTATCCGCACTCCTTCTCCGGTGGCCAGCGCCAGCGCATCGGCATCGCCCGCGCGCTGGCGGTCAATCCCGACCTGATCATCTGCGACGAGCCGGTCTCGGCGCTCGACGTGTCGATCCAGGCGCAGATCGTGAACCTGCTGCAGAACCTGCAGCAGCGCTTCGGCCTCTCCTACCTCTTCATTGCCCACGACCTCGCGGTGGTGAAGCACATCAGCGACCGCGTCGCGGTGATGTATCTCGGCCAGCTGGTCGAGATCGCAGCCAAGCGCGATCTCTACGACCGGCCGCTGCACCCCTACACACAGGCGCTGCTGTCGGCGATCCCGCGGCCCGATCCCAGCGTGCGCAAGGAGCGCGTCCTGCTGGCGGGCGACGTGCCCAGCCCCTTCGCCCCGCCGCCGGGCTGCCGCTTCCACACGCGCTGCATCCACGCCCAGCCGCGCTGCCGGCAGGAACAGCCCGAACTGCGCGACGCCGGCAATGGCCATCGCGTGGCCTGTCATTTCTACGAGACGCTGCCGATACCCGAGGCCGCCTCGACCGCCACCACCTCAATGGGCAAGCTCCCCGAACGCCTCGCCGCCTTCGAAGCGGCGAAGGCGGCGCGCGCGGGGTGACGATCCTCAGCGCCGCCCTTGGCGCTTCGGGCGGCCCGTCGCACCGATCACAACGTCGCGCAGCGTCACCAGCGCGCGATCGATCTCGGCTTCGGGCGTGCCGGCATAGCCCAGGATGAGGCCGTGCCGCCGTGCGCGGCCGGCGTAGCAAACCGAGAGCGGCTGGACGATCAGGCCCTCGGCCGCCGCGGCCGCCGTAACGGCGACGTCGTCGAAGCGCCGCGCAATCTCCGGGGTGGGGCTCGCGATCACGTGCATGCCGCCGGGATCGGGGGCGATGGTGAGCAGGCCATCGAGACGCCGCACGGCGGCCTTCAGCAGCGCCTCACGGCGGCCGGCATAGAGCTGGCGGGTGCGCCGCAGGTGCGTGGCGAAATGGCCCTCGGCGATGAACCGCGCCAGCGCGCCCTGGCCGAGCAGCGGCGCCCGCACCGAGACGCGATCCATGATCCGCTCCGTGGCCTCGACCAGCGAGGCCGGCAGGACGAGGAAGCTCAGCCGCAGCGCGGGGAAGAGCAGCTTGGAGAAGCTGCTGAAATAGGCGACGCGGCCGGAGCGATCGAGGGTGCGCAGCGGCGCCAGCGGACGGCCGCTGTAGCGATACTCGCCGTCGAAATCGTCCTCGGCGATCCAGCCCTTGGCTCGTTCGGCCCAGCTCAGCAGCTCGAGCCGGCGCTGAAGGCTGAGCACGGTGCCCAGCGGGAAATGATGGGCCGGCGCCACGACCGCCAGGCGCGCGTCGGGCGCCAACGTCTGCGCCGCCTCGGGCGAGAAGCCCGACTCGTCGATGGCGATGGGCACGGCTTTCACACCCGACCCCGCCAGCGCCTCGCGCACGCCGACGAAGCCCGGCTCCTCGATCCAGGCCGTGTCGCCGGCATCGAGCACGACCTGCGCGAACAGGGAGAGGCCGTGACGGATTCCCGTCGTGACCACGATCTCGGCCGGATCGCAGGTGAAGCCGCGCGCCACGCCGAGATAGGTCGCGATCGCGTCACGCAGGCCCGCATGTCCGAACGGATGCACGGCACTGGCCGCCTCGCTGCCGGGCCGGCGCCACTCGCGTTCGAGCAGCTTGGCCCACAGCGCGAAGGGAAAGGCCTCGCGGTCCGGCTGGCCGGTGGGAAAGGCCAAAGGAGGTCCGGCGGGCGTGGGCGGCGAGACCTCGGCCAGCAGCGCCCGCGTGCGGCGCGCGACGGTGGGCCTGGCAACGGACTTGCCCTCAGTCGGCGTGCCGGTTCGCGGCACGGTCAGCATCTCGTCGGGCAGGTTGGCCGCGACCGACATGGCCGAGCCGGCCTGGCTCACGACATAGCCCTCGGCGACCAGCTGATCGAAGGCCAGCACGACCGTCCCGCGCGCACAGTCCAGATCCTGCGCCATCAGGCGCGACGAGGGCAGACGCGCGCCGGGGTCGAGCCGCCCCTCGAGGATGGCGCGCCGCATCTGCTCGCCGATCTGGCGGTGCAGCGGCTCGGGCGACGAGGGATCGAGCGCGAGGCTGAGCGGCGGGACGCGGCGGGTGCGGGAGGTCGAACGCGGCTTCAAAACTGGTCCAGTCACTTTCGGACAAACTGGCTCTTTCACCTGATCCGTATCGCGACGATGGTCGGCCGGCAAGCAACCCCTTTTCCGGTGCGCCAAAGGTCAAGCCATGAGCCCTCCCGATTCAGTTACCCCGACCGACAGCTATCCCGTCACCAACGTGAACAAGGTGAAGCGCGTCCACGAGCGCGGCCGCTACGACAAGGAAACCATCCACGCGATCCTGGATGCGGCCCTGGTCTGCCACATCGCCTACGTGATCGACGGCCGCCCCTATTGCACGCCGACCTCTTTCTGGCGCGAGGGCAGCCACCTCTACTGGCACGGCTCCTCGGCCAGCCGCATGATCCGCAGCCAGAAGGACGGCGTCGACGTCTGCCTGACCGTCACGCACCTCGACTCGCTGGTGATGGCGCGCTCCGGCTTCCATCACTCGGTCAACTATCGCGCCGTCATGGCCTTCGGGAAGGCGCATGTGATCGACGATCCGGAAGAGAAGCTGAAGCTGATGGACCGCTTCATCGACCGCATCTATCCCGGCCGCTCCAGGCTCATTCGCCAGCCGAACAAGCAGGAGTTCAAGGCGACGACCATGATCGGCATGGAGATCGAGACGGCGTCGGGCAAGATCCGCGACAAGCATGTGGCGGACGAAGAGGAAGACTACGAGGGCGTTCCCGCCTGGTCGGCGCTGTATCCGGTCCGCCAAGTGATCGGCGAACCGTCGGACTGCGCGCGCCAGCTTCCGGGCCTCACCCGGCCGGACGAGATGGCCGACTTCGTTCCCGGCGCGCGCCTCGACGAGGTGATGAGCAAGACCTACAGACGGACCTTCGGCGAAGGCTGAGTGCTACTCGGCCTTGATGCCCGCGGCCTTGATCACCTTCGCCCACTTCTCGGTGGCGTCCTCGAGGACCTTGGCGAACTCGGCGGGCGTGCCGCCCATCACCGTGCCGCCCAGTTCGACGATGCGGGTCTTGATCTTGTCGCTGGCGAGGCCGGCGTTCAGTTCCTTGTTCAGAAGATTGATGATCTCCACCGGCGTGCCCCTGGGCACGCCGATGCCGGCAAAGCCGCTGGCCTCGTAGCCCGGCACGAACTCCGCTACCGTCGGAACGTCCGGCAGCACGGCGAGACGCGCCGAGGTCGTCACCGCCAGCGCGCGCAGCTTCCCGGCCTTGACCTGCTGGATCGACTCCGACAGCGGCGCGAAGACGACCTGCACGTGGCCGCTGATCAGATCGGCGACCGCCGGCGCACCGCCCTTGTACGGGACGTGTACCAGGTTCACGCCGGTCATCATCTTGAAGAGCTCGCAGGTGATGTTCTGCGGCGTACCCTGTCCGGCCGATCCGTAGTTGATCTTGCCCGGGTTGGCCTTGGCGTAGGCGATGAGCTCGGGCAGCGTCTTCGCCGGCACCGACGGGTTCACCACGACGAGGTAGGCCAGCCGCGCGGAATAGATGACCGGCGCGATGTCGCGCATGAAGTCGAAGCCGAGATTGGAATAGAGCGCGGGGTTGATGGCATGCGGCGTCACGACCTGCAGCAGCGTGTAGCCATCCGGCGCCGCCTTGGCGACGGTCTCTGTGCCGATGTTGCCGCTGGCGCCGGGCTTGTTCTCGACGATGAACTGCTGGCCCAAGCGCTCGGTCAACCACTCCGCCATCAGGCGTCCCTGGATGTCGGTCGCGCCGCCGGCGGGGAAGCCCACTACGATGCGGGCAGGACGGGACGGATAGGCCTGCGCCTGCGCCAGGCCGGGCACGAGCGGCAACGCGGCGGCACCGATGGCGAGGTGCGCCAGGGAACGGCGACGAATTTTCATGATTGCTGCCTCCACAGTTTCATTACGACGCGCATACGCAACGCAACTGGACGCTCAGCGGAGGAAGCCTACATCGGTCTCATGTCGGGGCGGAAGGGAGCAAAGCGCCTGTCGGCGCATCGAATCTTTTTTCGCGGCGCCGCAATATTTTCCGACACGGCACCACGAAAGCGAAAGGTCCCTCACTTCGTTCGGGATGACACCATTGTTGGAATCTGCGCCGTGCGCCGATGCCAAAGAATGATGTCATCCCGAACGAAGT
>CAIYWM010000632.1 GCA_903929895.1 uncultured Alphaproteobacteria bacterium | reverse complement strand
ATGCCTCGAACTGGCGCGACGCAAGGGCCACAAGCTCATCACCGTCGCGACCGGCCAGGCCGTGGGCGGCGCCTTCCTCTGCTACGGCATGTTCGCCGACCGCATCTACGCCCTGGACTCGGCCAGCGTCGGTCTGATGCCGATTGCGGCGATGTCGGCGGTGACGAAGATTCCAGCGCCCATCCTTGAGAAGCTTTCGAAGACCATGCCCTCGCTTGAGTTTGGCGCCGCGCCGTTTGCGCTGCTGGGCGGTGTCGAGGAAGTCTGGTCGGCCAACGACGACCTCCCGGCGAAGCTCGCCGCCGCCATCGCGGCCTCGTCGACCGAGGACAATCGCGCCGAGCTCGGCAAGAAGCGTGGCGGCCGCAAGCTCGCCCTCGACATCCGAAAGAAGGTCCTCGCCGAATCGGCGCGATGACCTGTCTCCGGCGCCATACCCTGGTCTGGCTGTCGCAGGCGCCCGGGGCAGAGACCTCTGACGATCGCACCCGGGCGGCGACCTGGCATACGGCCGATCGCCCCTTCGTCGTGACGCGCCGCCGGGACGACGGCAACGAAGTCGGCCTGGGGTTCTGCACCACCGATCCGCTCCATCCCGAACTGCGGCCACGGCGCGTGGCAGCCCGGACCGCACCGGATCGCATCGTCCGCCACGCGCGGCCGCCGGGGCTCGAGGAAATCGCGCGCTGTCCTGCCGCGACGGCACAGGCCGCTTCATTCTCGAATTTGATCTCGGCCGCAGCCCACGCCGGCCATGATCTCCGCGTCTATGGAAGCTGGATGTGGCAGGCCCTGACCGGCGAGCGCCACGTCCACGAGGCGTCAGACCTCGACGTGGTGATCGACGTCGCCGACCTCGGGGCAGCCGACGATGCTGCCGCCTTCCTCGCTCGCATGGAGAAGGACCTCGCCTTCCGCATCGATGGCGAGCTGTCCTTCCCCGGCCTCGGTGAGGTCCAGTGGCGCGAGCTTCTACAGGACCGGAACGAGGTGCTGCTGAAATCCGTCGACACCCTAAATCTCGTGCCGCGCACCCAGCTCGGATGATGCCGCCCGAGGATCTGGCGCTGGCCGGGGCGGCCGTGACCGCGATGCGTGACGAGCTGCAGGTCTATCCCAAGCCAGGCCTCGTCAGCCCCGTCGATTCCGGCGCCCATGTCGACATGGATTTCGACCTGATGTGCCGGTCGGCGAATTCGCTGCTGCAGCCTTTCGCCTCCCTGGCCGCGGCAGGCCGTGTCGGCGGCTCGTTCGAGCAGCACCTGATGCCGCTCGGGATCGAGGCGGAGCGCGGCATGCTGGCCGTCACGGGCGGCGTCAACACGCATCGCGGCGCGATCTTCTCTGTCGGCCTGCTGGTCGCGGCCATCGCCCGCGCCCAGACCGTCACTTCGTCTCCCTCGCCGGCCGCCGTGCGCGCGGCGCTCAGGGAAACCTGGGGCCACGCGCTCGAAGCCCACGCCGCCCGGAGTGACGAGGCAAGTCATGGCGGCGTCGTGCGCCGCCGCACCGGCCGCGACGGCGCCCGCCGCGAGGCCGCCCGCGCTTTTCCCGCCGTGT
>CAIYWM010000631.1 GCA_903929895.1 uncultured Alphaproteobacteria bacterium | reverse complement strand
TTGGTACTCCGTGCGCGGGATGCGCCCGTCAAAGCCTTTCGTGCACGTGATGTAGCCGGCGTCTTCGAGCTTGCGCGCATGCACCGACACGTTGCCGTCCGACGTCTCGAGGAGAGCCTTGAGCGCGTTGAACGTGAGCGACTCATGCACGGCCAGCGCACTCACGATGGCCAGGCGGACCCGCTCGTGGATGAGACGATCGAGTGCCATCGGCGTCATCGCGTCCCCGTCAACGGCTTTGAGGGGCGTTCCCTCGTCGCGCGGGAGGGCGTCGGACGGTTCTCGCCGTGCGCGCGCGGCACTGCCATCACGCTTATCCACCGTGCCTCCGTGCAATGCGGACGCCGAACACGAGATGCAGTAGGCCAAAGCCGAGCGCCATCATGAGGTCTCCGTTGAGTGCGGGTCCGAAGAGCGCGAGCACGCCGAGGGTGATGAAACCGAATCCCATCAGGGGCACGGCGCGGATCGAGAAGGTGCCCGCGGTGGTCACGCCCATCCCGTACAGCAGCAGCCACAGGCCGGGGAGCACCCGGGTGGTGAGCTGCGGCGGGATGCCCGGCGTGTAGAGGTCGACCAGCGCGAACGTGAGCACAGCGCCGACGAGCATCGCCGGCCAGAAGCCGAACAGGAATTTCCGGGCCGGCACACTGAGCAGGCGCGCGCCGCCGTCGCCGACCCGCTTCCGCATCTTGGCATACATCGCCGCGCCGCCGATCGACGCCGCGATCACCGCGGCCATCATCCAGACCGTCAGCCATCGCTCCGGGTCCGCTTGACGGTGGGCCAACGGTGCGGCGACCAGCGCCGTGGCGCCGACCCACACCAGTCCCCAGCCGGGGACGTCGGTGAAGGACGCGGCCCCTTCCATCGTGCGCCGGATGAACGAGAGGTCCTGCAGGGCCCGGTCATGGAGGGCGTGCGGTTCCGACGACGAGGCGGCCATATACCGGAGTATCGGCAGACTTGCGGATTATATCAAGTACTTTATGCTACAAAGCTTAGCGTAACATGCGGCCTTGGACCAATCCGGAGCGACGTGCGATGATCACCTTTCTGAAACGCCTACGCGGTACGGTAGTGCTGGCCCTTCTCTGGGCCATCGCGTGGGCCGTGGGGGGCATCCTGATCGGCGCGAGCAGCGTCGTCCTGCCGTTCCTCCCGTGGGACGCCTTCTTCCGGGTGTTCGACGCGCCGTTGCCAGCGCTGGCCGTCCCTGGGTTCATGGGTGGCGTGCTGTTTTCGGTGGTGATCGGGATCGCCGAGCATCGTCGGCAGTTCGAAGAGCTCTCGGTGGTGCGCTTCGCGGGGTGGGGCGCGCTGGGTGGCCTGCTGTTGAGCATGATCCCGGCGATGGCGGTGCTGTTCGGATCGGCTACGGTCGTCGAGGGCGCGCAGGCGCTCTGGCCGCTCACCCTGATTCTGGCGGTACCGTTGACGGCGTTAAGCGCCGCGTCGGCGTCAGGATCCTTGTGGCTGGCACGACGATCCGAACGGACGGGCGACATGCGACTCGCCGACGGTCAGGCGCAGGATCTCATCGCACGGGCCGACTGATGCCGACGTGGATGAAACGCGTGCGTGCCACGCTGGGGATGGGGCTGCTTTGGGCGGCTGGCGGGATGGGGGTTGGCGGCGTGATCGAGCTGCTCGACAACGTGCTCCCCGGCGGACTCGCGATGGCGTCGAGGGTGGACATGTGGCCGCAGACGCTGGCGATCCCCGGCTTCATCGGCGGCGTGCTCTTCGCCGTCGTCCTCATGATCGCGGCGCGACGTCAGCGCTTCGACCAGCTGTCCATGCCCCGCTTATCGGCGTTGGGCGCGGTGGCCGGTCTGGCGCTGGGCGCGCTCGCGATGGCGATCGGTGCGCCGGTGATGTTCCTCGGCATCATGACGTTCGCGGGTACCGTCGCCGCTGCCGGTTCACTCCTGCTGGCGCAAGGACCGGGCGCCTCCCTGCGCCGCCGATTCGAGCGTCGCGACCCGGAGCGTTTGGAGCCCTGAGTCGCGTGGCCACGCCACGGCGCCCATACTTCACGGTAGACCCGCAGCCGTACCGTTTCCACCACGCGAAGGATTCCCGCCAAGATGAAAGTTGTCGTTACAGGCGCCGCCGGCATGGTCGGCAGCAACCTCGTGCATGGACTGAATGCGATCGGCGTCGATGATGTGATCGCCGTGGACGACCTGACCGACGGCCAGAAGTACCGGAACCTGGCCGGCGCGCAGATCAGTGACTACTTCGACAAGACCGACTTCTACCAGCGCTTCGCGCGCGGCGAATTCGGCACAGTGGACGCCGTGTTGCATGAGGGCGCCTGCTCCGACACCATGGAGCACAACGGCCGCTTCATGCTCGACAACAACTACCGCAACTCGAAGGATCTGCTCGACGCCTGCCAGGCACAGGGTACACGCCTGCTGTACGCCTCGTCGGCCGCCACCTACGGCGGCAGTGCCTCGTTCCGCGAGGAGCCCGAGTTCGAGCAGCCGCTCAATGTGTACGGCTACTCCAAGCTGCTCTTCGACAACGTCGTGCGTCGCCTGCTG
>CAIYWM010000630.1 GCA_903929895.1 uncultured Alphaproteobacteria bacterium | reverse complement strand
TCTCGGCGAGCTGCCGCCGGCCGGTGGACAGGGCAAATATGCTGCGCATCAAGGCGCGATTGCTCTGGTCGAGGGTCCGGATCTCGGCCGCCTTGTTGCGGCTGTGCTCGACCTCGGTCGCTCCCAACGACATGGCGACGTCGGTCAGCGCTGCCGCGCCGCAGCCAAGCGCCACCAGTCCGGCGGCGGTCGCCCAGGCGACGCCTCTGGCGCCGAGTGCCAGCCGGACCCGCTGCAGGTTGCTGCGCGCCCGATCGAGGAACGGCCGGTCCAGCAAGGACGTGCCGGGACCCGTTGCAAGCCGCGGGGTCAATGTCATCCCGACAACCTATCACCCGACATTCCCCGGATGAACCCTTGGAACCGCGAGAACCGTGCCATCCCTTCGGGTTCCGATGAAGCCGTGGGCGGCCTGCGCCATTTTCCCGGCGCTTCTGCCGCCTCCACCGTCTCGAAAGAGCTTTTGTCGCTCAATTTGGCCCTTCCCCTCGCCATGAAAACGCACCCCTCTCGTGGCGGTGACGGATCCGCCCCGTTCGGTCTTATGCCGGAGCCGGTCGTCGTCGAAGCCCGTCGATCAGTCGCGGTAGTTTCTCGAACAGTTCTTTCGGCACCCGTCTCCGCGGCCAGGACAGGCAGGGGGCGGTTATGGATCGGGTGCGTATCCTGGCCTACGTGACGGGGACGGTGGACAAGGAACCGTTGGCGTGAAACGAGTGCCTGGCGGCCAAGAATCGCATCATGAAGTCCCAGTTGAAAGGGCGGCAGAGGCTCTCGGACGCAGAGTCCTAAACTGCCCCCCAGCAACCCGCACCGCTATGCAAAGAGCTTTGGATTCCAGGTTCCAATCCCCCGCCATTAGTTCCCGCGCCAACTGTCTCCAGGGGCGACCGGGCACCATATGGACGGCCTTTCAGCCTGGCCCTGGTTGCCGCCCGAACGGTATCGCGTTCGGCTAAGTCAGCACGCTGAGCCGGATAGCGCCGCTCCCAGAATCCGATGCCATCCTTTGCAAATTGCAAATTTCGGAAGGATCGAAGGGCGCTGGTTTGCATTCTGCAAAGACGGCGGGCGCAGGAAATGCCCTGAAATCGCGATTTTACGCATGTTCGCCCCGCGGCATGGACAGTGCAAGCCGGGGCCTGAGTCTCAGAAAGGGACAACGAATGAACATCCGAACAATCGCCGCGGCCCTGGTCCTCTCGGTCACGATTCTCGCGTCCGCGCTGCCGGCATGGGCGCAGGCGTTTCAGATCGGTGTCCTGCCCAACCTCAGCCCGCGGGTCCTTCTGACCAACTACAGGCCGCTGCGCGATCATCTCTCCGCGGCACTCGGCATGCCGGTCGAGATCGCGACGGCTCCCGATTTCCGCACCTTTCAGGCACGTACCCTGGCCGGTGAATACGATCTCGTGGTGACGGCGGCCAATCTGGGGCGGATCGCCCAGTTGGACGGGGGACTGACGTTGATCGCGGGCTTCGATCCCCCGATTCCGGCGCTGCTCGTGACGCTCAAGGCCACGCCGGCTCCTTCGATCGAGGCTCTGCGTGGCAAGGCACTCGCTGTGTCCAATCCGCAGTCGATGCTGGTCCTGATCGGCAAGAACTGGCTCCGTCAGCGCGGACTGTCGGCCGGTGCCAACTACGAGGTGGTCTGGACCCGCAACGAGGATAGTCTTGCCCAGGTGCTGACCTCGGGAAGCGCGCCGCTGGCCATGATGAGTGCCGGCGAACTGCGCGCCATCCGTCCCGAGATCGCCGAACGCCTGTCGGTCATGGAGGAGTTTGCCAAGCTGCCGAACTTCCTGCTGCTGCAGGGGCGCGCCATGCCGGCGGACAGGGCTGCTGGGCTCAAGGCGGCCCTCATGGCATTCCCGGCAACGGACCTCGGCCGAGAGTTCGCGACCCTGACGGGCGTGCGAGCCATCCGACCCGTGCCCGAGCGGGACCTGGAGACGATCGACTCGATTACGGCCGAGACCCGTGAGCAGCTTCGTTGATTTCGCGGGTGACCACAGGGGCTCCATGAGTCCGCTGAGGGGGTGGATCGCGCGGGCAATCGTCCGCGCACGCCGCTGGTCCAACTCCTTCCGGGTACACCTGCTGGCGCTGGGTCTGATTGCCATCACCGGCACTGCCATCGCCCTGACCTATACCCAGTCGATCCAGATGCGCGAGGCGCTGCTGGTCGAACTTCACGCCCGTGCGCGCACCGACGGCCAGCTGCTCAATGCCATGTTCGCAGCGCCGCTGACCGAACGAGACTATGCCAGCGTTGCCGACGCCGTGAGGGAAAGCGTTCGGGCCGGCAGCTTCGAGGCGCTGCTTCTGTGCGACAACCGGGGTATGGTGATTACGGCGGCCGGGCCGCTCTCGGACTGCGGGGGGCCTGTGGTCCCGTTCAAGGGGCTGTCATTGCCCCAGGCCGACGGCACCGTCCTGCAACTGTTCGAGGTTCTGCTGTCGTTCGGAGGGCAGAGGCTGGGCCATGCCCGGTTTGCCTTCTCGCTGGCGGCGATCGACGATATTCGACGCGAGTTGATGATGCGCGTCATCGTCATATCCAGCCTGGCGATCGCGGCCTTCATGGTGGCCTTTGCTATCGCACAACGCCAAGTCATCCGTCCGCTGGGCCAACTCGTCCAGGCGGCGGAAGCGATCGGTCAGGGCGACTATTCCGTGCGGCCCCGGATCAGCAGCCGAAACAGTGAACTTACAATTCTCGCCACCGCCCTTTCACGCATGGCGACCGACATCGAGGAGCGGGTCACGGAACTGGCGCTGGCACGCGACGCCGCAACGGCGTCCGATCGTGCAAAGTCGCTGTTCCTCGCCAACATGAGCCATGAAGTGAGAACGCCCCTGGCGGGAGTCCTCGGTATGCTGGACCTCGCTAGGCCGGGCACGACCGATCCCGTCGTTCGCGAGTACCTCGACACGGCCGAGCACGGCGGCGCGTCATCTGCTGACGATCGTCAACGATATTCTGGATTTCGCGCAGCTGGAGAAGGGTCGACTCGCCGTTACGTCGGCTCCTTTCTCGGTTCGCGAGCTCGTTGAGTCGACGATACCGCTCGTGGCGGCAGCGGCAGAGGAGAGGGGCAACTGCGTGGAGGTGCGGATCGCCCACGACCTGCCACGGCAGATTCTTGGCGACGAGGGTCGTTTGCGACAGGTGCTCCTCAATCTTCTCTCCAACGCCGTGAAGTTCACCTCGCAGGGGAGGGTATCCGTCGAGGCCCGGACGGTCGATGCGGGACACCGACTTCTTCTCACCGTGGCCGATACCGGCATCGGCATGGCGCCCGAAATGCAGCAACGGATCTTCGGGAGTTTCGTGCAGGCTGACGAGAGCATCGCCCGCCGCTTCGGCGGCACGGGGCTCGGCCTGCCGATCTGTCGCCAGCTGCTCACGCTGATGGGAGGGAGCATCTCCGTCGAATCGAGCCCCGGCCGGGGCTCGCTGTTCACGGTCGATCTGCCCTGCCGGCCGGTTGTCGACACCGTTCCCGCGGCCGCCGGTCCCGCCGCCGATCGCCCGCTGGGAGCGCGGCGCATTCTGGTGGCCGACGATGCCCCGACGATGCGGATTCTCCTCCAGGCGCTCCTGACGAGAGACGGCCACACGTGCGATCTTGTCGATGACGGCAACGAAGCCTTGGCGGCCGTGCAGACAAACGACTACGACGCCGTTCTGATGGATGTGCAGATGCCACAGCTCGACGGGCTCGAAGCGACGCGGCTGATCCGCAAGGCTGAGGGGCCACGGAGTCTTGTGCCCATCGTGTTCGTGACGGCCAGCGCGATGGCAGGCGATGAGGAGCGCTTCCTGGCGGCTGGCGGCGACGGCTACGTCAGCAAGCCGATTGCACCGGACGTGTTGCGCGCAGTCCTCGCGAAGGCTTTGGCACGCCGCCGAACAGCCTGACGACGCCGGCCGGCCCCTCGCGAACGCTCTCCAAAGCGCGAGGAACTGGACTGCAAATTCGATAAAAACCCTTCTGGAAATGTGGGTTGGCATGGTCGAGCTGCTTCACTCGCTACCTGTCAGCCTCGAACGCCGCCCCGTCGCGGAACGGCTTGTCCCGCGTCTGCGGGATTGACCCGTGTTGTCAGGTCTGTAGGGATGGATGCAGGTATTCATGGACCTGAGGAAACGTAGATGACCCAGAAGGCAGCGGCAGCGACCAAGAAGGCGGTCCGCCCGGATCTCGATGCCGAACTGAACAATCTCGCGATGTCGAAGGAGGCCCAGCCTCTGTTCGACGCCGTGAAGGCACACATCAACGAAAACGTTGCGCCCATTACCGAGGAGTTCTTCCGTCTGGGCGAGGGCCGCAAGGATCGCTGGAGCTGGGCGCCGGGCCAGCTCGAACTGCTCGAGGGCGCCAAGAACAAGGCCAAGGCCTCCGGCCTCTGGAACTTCTTCCTGCCGCACTCCGAGATCGGCCGCGGCCTGACCAACCTGGACTACGCCTACATCGCCGCCGAGCTGGGCAAGTATGCGCTGGCTTCCGAGTCGCTGAACTGCTCGGCGCCGGACACCGGCAACATGGAGGTGCTCGAGAAGGTCGGCACGCCGGAGCAGAAGGAAAAGTGGCTGAAGCCGCTACTGAACGGTGAGATCCGTTCGGCCTACGCCATGACCGAGCCGGGCGTCGCTTCGTCGGACGCCAAGAACATCGCCACACGCGCGGAACTGGTCGGCGACGAGTGGGTGATCAACGGCGAGAAGTACTACATCTCTGGTGCCGGCGACCCGCGCTGCAAGATCATGATCGTCATGTGCAAGACCAGCCCGGACGCCTCGCCGCAGTTCCAGCAGTCGCAGATCCTGGTGCCGATGGGCACGCCCGGCCTCGAGATCCTGGGCCCGATGACCGTGTTCGGCCATGACCATGCGCCGCGCGGCCACATGCACCTCAAGTTCAACAACTGCCGGGTGCCGGCCGCGAACATGCTGCTGGGCGAAGGCCGCGGCTTCGAGATCAGCCAGGTCCGCCTCGGACCGGGCCGTATCCATCACTGCATGCGCTCCATCGGTGCGGCCGAGAAGGCGCTCGACCTCATGGTCAAGCGCGGCTCCACCCGCACCGCCTTCGGCAAGCAGCTCATCCAGCTCGGCAAGAACCTCGAACTGGTGAGCCGCGCCCGCATTGAGATCGAGGCGATGCGTCTCATGGTCCTCAAGGCGGCCAAGGCGATGGACGTGCTGGGCCATCGCGAGGCCCGCGTCTGGATCAGCATGGTCAAGGCGATGGTGCCGGAGAAGGTCTGCGTTATCATCGACCAGGCGATGCAGATCCACGGCGCCACCGGCATCTCGCAGTGGTCGCCGCTGTCGGAAATGTATGTGAACCAGCGCCATCTGCGCTTCGCCGACGGCCCGGACGAAGTCCACCACATGGTCGTCGGCCGCGCCGAGATCAGCCGGCACTGACCGGTACGGAGAAGCGCGATCCGGGCCGGGCCTTGACAGGACCGGCCCGGCATAATTTTCTTGGGCCGCGTTACGAGACGGGAAGAGTGGATGAAGGTGACGAGGACATCCCTGCAGGCGGCCATGGTGCTTCTTCCGGTGCTGCTGGGAGGCTGCGAGGCCGCCAGTTCCATGAGCGGCGCCGGCCTGTCCGATCCCAAGCTGATGAAGAGCATCAATGATGCTTACGAGGCGCGCGACAACTGCCTGGCCGCCAACGTCCATCTAGCGGACGCCTTCAGCACCAGCGCCCAGTCGCTGGCGGCCAATGTGGCGGCGTCCTGCCAGACCCAGACCGACGTCCTCAACGCCCTCAGCAATCCCCATGGCGATCCGCGGATCACCGCCGCGATCCAGAAGGATTCGAGCTTCCGGGCGATGGGCTATGTGATGAAGGCCCGCGGCCAGGGCTGACGGGCCGCGTCAGGCGCGACGCCACATCGGCGGGCGATTCCTCACCGGATCGAGCAACGACCAGTCGCCCTGTTCCACGACATGGCCCTTGGGGAAGGGTGAGCGCGGCTCCTGGCCGAGCGAGCGCATCACGCGATCGTCGCGGTAGTAGCACAGCAGGACCACGCGATTGAGGGCGAACAGCGGGGCACCGCCTTCCTGCTTGAAGCGGGCTGCGACCTCGGCACGACGCTCCGGGGAAAGATCGGCGAAGGCGCCACCGGACAGCGTGGCGAGTTGCCGGAGAGCGGTCTGTGCGTCGGCGGTGTCGCGCTCCAGACTCTTAATGATATCGGCGAAGACCCGCTCGTCATCGGCGCCGGGCATGCCATGCGTCGTGCTGGCGGGAATCATCAGGCCGGCCAGCGCGCGCAGGTCGCGGATTTCGGCGTCGGTCAGGGTGTCGTACGTCATGTTGGTCGGCCTCAGTCGAAGAGCGTGGCGTCGGCAAGACGCCGCTTGATGTTGTCGGCGATGTAGAGCGCCAGCGCCTGGATGGTCGAAGTCGGGTTCACGCCGCCGGAGGTCACCCAGATGCTGCCGTCGACGATGAACAGGTTCTTCACGTCGTGGCTGCGGCCCCACTCGTTGACGACCGAACGTGCAGGATCACGGCCCATCCTGGCGGTGCCCAG
>CAIYWM010000629.1 GCA_903929895.1 uncultured Alphaproteobacteria bacterium | reverse complement strand
GATCGTGCGTGCTTACTATAAAATTTGCAGGCCTCACCTTAGGAAACGCATTACCGACTTGGTGATCGCGCTCGGGAAAAACTAGTTCAGGCGGTTCGAGTGCAGCGCCACCCTCTCGCCATATTGACTATGGCGCCAACAGCCCGATGTTCGGTCGCGACGCCTTCCAAATGCTCGCGGACCGAGGCACTCCATCTTTCGCTTACTCGAGGCTGATGCATGTGCGGCATTATCGGTATTATCGGTGCAGTACCCGTCACGCCTCTCCTGGTCGACGCGCTGAAGCGGCTCGAATATCGCGGCTACGACTCGGCGGGTGTCGCCACATTGGTGAACGGCCACATCGACCGGCGCCGGGCCGAGGGCAAGCTGGTGAACCTCGAGGCACGGCTGGCGGCCGAGCCGCTCACCGGCACGATCGGCATTGGCCATACGCGCTGGGCGACGCACGGCAAGCCCTCGGAGCGCAATGCGCATCCGATCGCCACCGACCGGGTCGCGGTCGTGCACAACGGCATCATCGAGAACTTTCAGGATCTCAAGGCCGAGCTGCAAGCCGAGGGCCGGCGATTCAATACCGACACCGACACCGAGGTCGTAGCCCAACTCATCACCTCCTATCTCGAGAAGCAGATGTCGCCCGAAGTGGCGATGGGCACGGCGATGGAGCGCCTGCGCGGCGCGTTCGCGCTGGCCGTCCTGTTCAGCGGCCGCCATGACATCCTGGTGGGCGCCCGCCGCGGGAGCTCGCTGGCGGTCGGCTACGGCGACGGCGAGATGTACATTGGGACCGACGCCCTGGCACTGGCGCCCTTCACCAAGAAGGTCAGCTACCTCGAGGATGAGGATTGGGTGGTCGTGCGCGCCGATGGGTGCACCGTCTACCAGGGCACCGCCGAGGTCACGCGCGAGATCCACCAGACCGGGCTCAGCGGCGCCATGATGGGCAAGGGCAACTACCGCCACTTCATGCTCAAGGAGATCCACGAGCAGCCCGCGGTCATCGGCGACACGCTGCGAAGCTACATCGATCCCGCGACCCGCACGGTCGCCCTGCCGGCGCTACCATTCGACTGGAACAAGGTGAGCCGCATCACCATCACGGGCTGCGGCGGCGCCTTCTATGTCTGCATGGTGGCGAAGTACTGGTTCGAGCAGATCGCGCGCCTGCCGGTCGAGGTCGAGCTGGGCTCCGAGTTCCGCTATCGCGCGCCGCCGCTGCCCGAAGGCGGCGTCTGCATCGCCGTCTCCCAATCGGGCGAGACGGCCGACACGCTGGCCGCCGTGCGCTATGCCAAGTCGCAGAAGCAGACCATCCTCTCGGTCGTCAACGTGCCCGAGAGCGCGATCGCCCGTGAATCGCATGTCGTGCTGCATACGCTGGCCGGCCCCGAGATCAGTGTCTGCTCGACCAAGGCCACCACGACGCAGCAGACCGTGTTGTTGGCCGCTGCCATCGCTGCCGGCCGCGCCCGCGGCACACTGTTGCCCGAGGACGAGGCCCGGTACGTGGCGGCGCTGATCGAACTGCCGGCGCTGATCAACGAGGCGATGAACATGGAGGCGCAGTATCGGCACATCGCCGACGCGGTGCTCGCCGAGGCGCGCGACGTGCTCTATCTCGGCCGCGGCACGTCCTACCCGGTCGCGCTCGAGGGCGCGCTGAAGCTGAAAGAGATCTCCTACATCCACGCCGAGGGATATGCCGCCGGCGAGATGAAGCACGGACCGATCGCGCTGATCGACGAGCTGGTGCCGGTCGTGGTGGTGGCGCCCAACGATTCGCTGTTCGACAAGACCGCCTCTAACTTCGAGCAGGTGAAGGCGCGCGGTGGCAAGCTGGTGCTGCTGAGCGATGCCGCCGGCGTGAAGCGCCTGGGTCAGCACTCTGTCGCCACGCTCACCCTGCCGGCAGTCGATCCGGTCGTCGCGCCGATCCTCTACACGATCCCGGTGCAGCTGCTGGCCTATTACACGGCCATCGCCAAGGGCACCGACGTCGACCAGCCGCGCAATCTCGCCAAGAGCGTCACCGTCGAATAGCGCCCATAAAGCATATCGAGTGGCGGGGAACTCCGTCGGAATAGACTTTCCGCAGTGATTTCCGATAGCTGATTTTGCGGCGCAACGTCCCGCGATCAGGTACGTTCACCGGACGAGTTGGCCCGAAGGGGAACAGATGGACCGAACGACCCACGCGGCGCACGTGTCCTCGCCGATCGTTACTCGGGACATCGTCGTCATTGGCGCCTCAGCAGGGGGCTTGGAGGTTCTGCACACTCTACTTTCTGCTCTTCCGTCCGACCTTCCAGCCTCTATCTTCATCGTTGTCCATGTTGGCAACACCAGTATACTTGCCCGCGTACTTGATCGTAAAAGTGCACTTCCTGTCATTGAAGCCCGCTCCGGTGACAAACCAATTCGGAGGCGAGTCTACGTTGCGGTTCCCGGCAAGCACCTGTTGCTGCATGGCGATCACATTTTGCTACGCCGCGGGCCGCGCGAGAATCAGGCGCGTCCGGCCATCGATCCGCTGTTCCGCTCCGCCGCGGCCACCTTTGGTCCGCGCGTAATCGGGGTGGTTCTATCAGGATCTCTTGCTGATGGCACG
>CAIYWM010000628.1 GCA_903929895.1 uncultured Alphaproteobacteria bacterium | reverse complement strand
GTGGGCACGAGCACCGCGTCTGTTGCCCATCCTTCGAGACGCCGCGCTTCGCGCGGCTCCTCAGGATGAGGTGAATGGGTCAAGTTGAGACGGAAGACTCTAGCGCTGCGTCCTGATGGTCGCGATGGCCGCGCGGGCCAGCGCGTCGGCGCGTTCGTTCTCGGGATGGCCGCTATGGCCCTTCACCCAGTGCCACTCGACGTGATGGACGGCACGGGCGGCGTCGAGCCGCTGCCACAGCTCGGCGTTCTTCACCGGCTTTTTGTCTGACGTCTTCCAGCCGTTCTTCTTCCAGCCGTGGATCCACTTGGTGACGCCGTCCTTCACATAGGTGCTGTCGGTGAAGAGGCGGACATGGCAGGGCCGCTTCAAGGTCTCGAGCCCCTGGATCGCCGCCATCAGCTCCATGCGGTTGTTGGTGGTCGCGCGGTCGCCGCCGGACAGTTCGCGTTCCTTGTCGCCCATGCGCAGGATCGTGCCCCAGCCGCCCGGTCCGGGGTTCCCGCTGCAGGCGCCGTCGGTGAAGATCTCGACTTTCGGCGCTTCGCTCACGTTTTTCTCACAAGCCGTAATCCGAAAGAGAAGTGACGCCGCGGTGGAACCGCAGCTTGGCGAGGTATTCCTGCGGGTCCTTGCGCTTCACCAGCGCGTTGGGCGGCGTGTGCACCCAGTCGAAGAGCCGGGTCAGCAGGAAGCGCAGCGCCGAGCCGCGCGCCAGCAACGGCAGCGCCTGCTTCTCGTCGTCGCTCAGTTTGCGCACGCGCTCATAGCCCTGCAGCAGGTTGCGCGCCTTGGTGGCGTTGAAGGCATTGTCGATCTCGAAGCACCAAGCGTTGAGGCAGATCGCGACGTCGTAGGCCAGCAGGTCGTTGCAGGCGAAGTAGAAGTCGATCAGGCCCGAGAGCTTGTCCTGCAGGAAGAAGACGTTGTCGTTGAACAGGTCGGCATGGATCACGCCGGCCGGCAGGGCGCGCGGCCAGTTCGCTTCGAAGAACTCGATCTCGGCGCCGAGCTCACGGTCGAGGGGCGCATCGATCTCGCGGCGGCAGCCTTCCCAGAGCGGGCGCCAGCCCGCCACCGACAGGGCGTTGGGCCGCCTGAGCGCGAAGTCCTGGCCGGCGAGGTGCAGGGCGGCCAGCGCTTCGCCGACGGGTGCGCAGTGCGCGACCGTCGTGCGGCGCGGCCACATGCCATGCAGGAAACTCGTGATCGCCGCCGGCTTGCCGGCCAGCGTGCGCAGCGCGTTGCCGTCGCGGCCGTGGATCGGCTGCGGGCAGGTGATGCCGCGCGCGGCGAGATGGTCCATCAGACCGAGGAAGAAGGGCAGGTCCCGGGGATCGACGCGCTTCTCGTAGAGCGTGACGATGAACTGGCCCTTGGTCGTCGTGAGCAGGAAATTCGAGTTCTCGACGCCTTCGGCGATGCCCTTGAAGGACTCGGCCCGGCCGATGTCGTATTCGGCGAGAAAGGCTTCGAGCTCGGTGTCGCCGACTTCCGTATAGACCGCCACGTCAGGCCACCAGCGCGCGCGGCAGCTTGAACACGACGCTTTCCTCGGTCGTGCGCACTTCCTCGACGGTGACGTCGTAGCGGGCGCGGCAGGCCTCGATCAGCTCGTCGACCAGCAGCTCGGGCGCCGAGGCGCCGGCGGTGATGCCGAGGCGGCGCGAGTCGCCCAGCCAGTCCCAATCCATGTCGGCGGCGCGCTGAACCAGGCGCGACCGGGCGCAGCCGTAGTTGACCGCGACCTCGACCAGCCGCATCGAGTTCGAGGAATTCGGCGCGCCGATCACCACCATCGCGTCGCAGCGCTGGGCGATCGCCTTGACCGCGGCCTGGCGGTTGGTCGTGGCGTAGCAGATGTCTTCCATCTTGGGCCCCTGGATCGACGGGAACCGGCGGCGCAGCGCGGAAACGATGCCGGTCGTGTCGTCGACCGACAGGGTCGTCTGGGTGGCATAGGCGAGATTTTCCGGATCGGCGACGACCAGCGTCTCGGCCTGGGCCGCGTCCTCGACCAGCACCACCTTGCCGGGCGGCAGCTGTCCCATTGTGCCGATCACCTCGGGGTGGCCGGCATGGCCGATCAGGATGACGGTGCGGCCGGACTGGGCGTGACGCTCGGCCTCGCGATGGACCTTCGAGACCAGCGGGCAGGTGGCGTCGACATAGAGCAGGTTGCGGCGGGCCGCTTCGGCCGGCACCGATTTCGGCACGCCATGCGCGGAAAAGACGACAGGCCGGTCGTCCGGCACCTCGTCGAGTTCGTCGACGAAGATCGCGCCCTGCGCCTCGAGGTTTTCGACCACGAAGCGATTGTGCACGATCTCGTGCCGGACATAGACCGGCCGGCCGTAACGCTCCAGCGCACGCTCGACGATCTGGATGGCACGGTCGACGCCGGCGCAGAAGCCGCGCGGGCTGGCGAGCAGGATCGTGAGCGGCTTCTTTGGGGCAATCATCAAATTCGTTCGACGCGATGCCGACCCGTTCGCTTGCGGGCCTGCGGACCATTGCCTAGAGTCCGTGCAGTACGGATCAGGCGCGGCACCGTAACAAAGCCGCCGCAACGGGGAAAGCAACATGACCGAACCGGTTGTCGCGGCCAAGGCGCCGTCGAAGGTGGCTCTCGAGGCAGGCAAGGACTATTGGTGGTGCGCCTGCGGCCTGAGCAAGTCCCAGCCCTTCTGCGACGGCAGCCACAAGGGCACCGGCCTCGCCCCGATGAAGTACTCGGTCGAGAAGGCCGGCGACTACTGGCTCTGCGACTGCAAGCACTCCTCCAAGAAACCGCTTTGCGACGGCACACACAAGACCCTGGCATGACCCTGAAATCGTATCTCTGCGCCGCGCCTGTCGCGCTGGCGCTTCTTCTCTCAGCCTGTGGCGGCAAGTCCGAGGACTCCGCGACGGCCTACTGTCCGGCGCCCTTCACGGTCCAGGACGCGGGGCGGTTGACGCATTTCAGGGACGGGCCGGGCCGCGATCCGCGCGATGTCGAATATGAAGCGGTGCTGACCGGCGCCGGAACGAAGTGCTCGCTGCGGCGCAATCAGATGGACGTGACCCTGATCATGCGCGTGGCGGTCAGCGCCGGCCCCTCGGTCGTCCCCGGTCAGACGCGGGTGCCGTACTTCGTTCGCGTCATCGGCGCCTCGGGCCAGGTCGTCCAGGGCCAGAACTTCACCGCCGATTTCAAACTGTCGAGCGCCAACCCGCGCGGCCAGTCGCAGGAGGAGCTCAACCTCACCCTGCCGTTCAACCAGATTTCCGAGCTCGGCAGCTATCGCATCGCCGTCGGACTCAAACCGACGATGGAAGAGCTCGAGTACAACTGGCGGCAGGGCCAGCGCTGATGAGCGCCTATGCCGACAGGCTGGAAGCATTGGCCGCTGCGGCGGCCGATCGCTGCACCACCTGCGGCAAGTGCTTCGAGGCCTGTCCGACGGCCCGCGAGAGCGGGCTCGACGCCGGCGGGGCGGTCCAGCGTGTCGGCGAACTCCTCTCGCTCACGCGCGAGGGCGGGGCCGCGGCGCCGCTGCTCGACCAGTGGCTCGGCGCCTGTGACGGCAGCGCCCAGTGCAGCGCCGCCTGTCCCGAGGGCATCAACGTCCGCCAGTGGGTGACCATCGCCAAGATGAAGTCGCTGCAGGCGGCGCGCCCGGTGCAGGAAGGCGCGGCCAATGCCGCCGGACGCTTCCGCCACATGGCGCAGGCCGTCCGGCTGCTGGCCAGCATGCAGCTGCCGTCCGAGACGCTGAAGAAGATCCTGGCGCCGGCCGAGCGGCGCACCGCCGACGTGCTGTTCTACACGGGCTGCAACGTGCTGCGCACGCCGCACATCGTGCTGAACGTCATGGACATCCTCGACGCGCTGGAGCTCGACTTCGACGTGGTCGGCGGCACCGCCCATTGCTGCGGCGTCTACCAGTTCCAGGAAGCTGACCTTCCCACTTACGAACGCATGGGCCATCGCACCTTCCAGCGCTTCGGCCAGTCCGGCGCCTCCAAGGTGCTGACCTGGTGCCCGACCTGCACCAAGAATTTCGACGAGCTGGAAAAGGACGTCGAGGAACCGTCGTTCGACCTGGGCCACGTGAGCGAGTTCCTTGCCGCCAATTTGGAAGCCCTGAAGGCGCGCTTCACGGCGGACCAGCCGAAGCGCCGCGTCGTGATCCACGAGCATCAGGGCATCGGCGCCACGGTCGAGAGCATCCGCACCCTGCTGCGCGCCGTGCCCAACCTCGAACTGGTCGAGTTGCCGCAGGATTCCGGCTTCTCCTATGCCTGCGGCGGTCAGGCTGCGAAGTTCAAGGCGCGCGAGCAGGCGATCCATCGCGACCTGGTCATGGGTGCCGTCGATGCCGGCGCCGACACCATCGTCACCATGTATCATTCCTGCCATCGCTCGCTCTCCGGCGCCGAGGCGATCTATCCGTCGCTGAAGGTCGTGAACTTCACCGACGTGCTGGCCGAGGCGCTGGGCCGCGGCGGCCATCCCGACTACTACCAGCTCTACAAGCAGGGCGGCGCGATGGACGAGGCCGTGAAGGCCGCGCGCGGCTTCCTCGAGAACAACGGCGTGCGCATCGACGAGAACGCCGTGAAGTCGCTCACCGCCGACATCTTCAACGAGACCGGCATCGGCGGCCCGCGCGAGGCCTTCGCCGAAGCCTTCGGCGCGCTGGCCCGCGAGGACCGCCTCTGACGTGACGGCGGCCGACGTCTGGCTGTTCTCCTACGGCACGCTGCAGCAGGAAGACGTGCAACTCGCGACCTTCGGCCGGCGACTCGAAGGTCATGCCGATGCCCTGCCGGGCTATGCAACGTCGCTGCTCGAGATCCGGGACGCCGAGGTCGTGAAGACCAGCGGCAAGACGCATCATCTGATCGCGCAGGCTTCCGGCCGTGCCGAAGACGAGGTGCCGGGCGTGGTGCTGAGGATCACCGCCGCCGAGCTTGCCGCTGCCGACACGTACGAAGTGTCGGACTACAAGCGCGTCGCGGTGCGCCTGAAGTCCGGCCTCGAAGCCTTCGTCTACGTCGCGGCCTGATATCGCCGACTTAGCGGCCGGGCACGGCGAGCACCGCCCATGCCGCATCGGCAAAGAACCTCACATGGTCGGAAAGAGGGCCTTCGAAGCGGCCGTAGACCTTGTAGGTCGCGGGCTGCATCACGGTGCCGATGGCCGAGGCGGCGGCGAGGTCGGGGTCTCGCGCCGGGATCTCGCCGGCCGTCATGGCGTTCACGATGACCGCGCGCACCACGTCGACCGGGTTGGGCGTGCCGTCGGGGACCATTGCGAGGAAAAGGTGCTGGGTGAGCAGGTGGTAGGCGAACAGGGACCAGTCCCGGTCCGCCCATTCGCAGTAGCAGCGGACGATCGCCTCGATCTTGTCCCGCAGGCCCGTGACGGGCCGCTGCGCCTCGGCCAGCGCCTCGGCCAGCGCGCGGTGATGGCCGAGGAAGATGTCGAGGGCGAGCTGCTCCTTGCTGGGGAAGTAGCGGTAGATCGTGCCCTCGGCGATCGACGCCGCCATGGCGATTTCCCGGGTCGTGGTTTCCGCGACGCCGCGCGCCACGAAAAGAGTGAGGGCCGCGCGCTCTACGCGGGCTTTCGTCTCTTCGGCTTTGCCCATGCCCCGCATCCTATGAGGGAGCGCTCACTCGGAAAAGAGGGACTCTCGCTTTCCGTCGACAGCCAGCGCCAGTCGATCACCCAGTCGGGCCGCGCGTCCTGTGGGGCTGCGTCGGTGTGAAGCTTGGAGAATTCGTCGAATGACCGGCGGATGAACATGCCAACCTCCATAAGTGAGTAAGCGCTCATAAAATATGTGAGTGTTCACTCAATTTCAAGTGGTGCGTTCTCTTTTCCCGCGATTTCAGCGTGGTCGCCGGCTTTGTGCGTGGACGCCGATGAGGGCCCTGCCTATGGTCGGTTCACCCAGACGATCCCTGTGGGAGAGCCCATCCGCGAGGATGGCGCCGAAGGAGCAACCGGCCCCGGAAACTCTCAGGCAAACGGACCGCAGGAGGATGGGTCTCTGGAAAGTGGCGGACGCCCCATTCGGCGCACGCCCACCGACGAAGTAAGCCGGATTTGCCTCACTTGAGGCTCGGCGAATCTTTCAGGTCTCCGGACAGAGGGGGTCGCGAACGGCGCAGTCCTTGCGTCGTGAAGGCGCGACTCCGGTCGCGTTCAACGCGACTTCGACGGAGACTCTTTTGACCGAACCCACCGCCGGCCCCCTGAAGCGCACGCCGCTTTACGATCTTCATCGCGAGCTGGGCGCGCGCCTGGTGCCGTTCGCCGGCTACGAGATGCCGGTCCAGTACCCGACCGGCATCCTGGTCGAACACGCTCACACCCGCACCGCCTGCGGCCTGTTCGACGTCTCGCACATGGGCCAGGTGCGGCTCACCGCGAAGCCCGGCCAGAACGCGGCGAAGGCGATGGAGACCCTGGTGCCGGGCGACATCGCTGGCCTGCAGCCGGGCCAGCAGCGCTACACCCAGTTCACCAACGACGCCGGCGGCATCCTCGACGATCTGATGGTGACCAACGCGGGCGATCACCTGCTGGTGGTCATCAATGCCGCCTGCAAGGACGCCGATCTGGCGCACATGCAGAAGCATCTCTCGGCGACCTGCGAGGTCGAGCCGATGTTTTCACGCGGACTTCTGGCACTGCAGGGACCGCAGGCGTCGACGGTGCTGTCGCGGCTGGTGCCGCAGGTCGCCACCATGAAGTTCATGACCGGCGCCTATGTCGAGATCGACGGCGCGCGCTGTTACGTCACGCGCTCGGGCTACACCGGCGGCGACGGCTATGAGATCTCGACGCCGGCCGAGCAGACCGACGCCATCGCGCGCAAGCTGCTCAGCCATCCCGAGGTCAAGCCGATCGGACTGGGCGCCCGCGATTCGCTCCGGCTCGAGGGCGGGCTCTGCCTCTATGGCCACGACATCGACACGACCACCACGCCCGTCGAAGCGGTGCTGCTGTGGAGCGTCGGCAAGGAGCGTCGCGTGCAGGGCGGGTTCCCCGGCGCCGCGACCGTCCAGAAGCAGATCGCCGAGGGCTCGACGCGCAAGCGGGTCGGCCTGCTGCCCGAAGGCAAGGCGATCGCGCGCGAGGGCGCGGAGATCGTGATCGACGGCAAGACCGTCGGCATCGTCACCTCGGGCGGCTTCTCGCCCACGCTGGGGCGCGCCATTGCCATGGGCTACGTCGAGCGCAGCCAGTCAGCCAACGGAACCAAGGTCGATCTGATGGTGCGCGGCAAGCCCGTGCCGGCCGAGATCGTGCCCATGCCCTTCGTCAAACACACTTACTACCGCGGATAGGAGATCAAGATGGCCGAGACCAAGTATACCGAAGAGCATGAGTGGATCCGCGTCGAGGGCGATGTCGGCACGATCGGCATCACGCAGTATGCCCAGGAGCAGCTCGGCGACGTCGTGTTCGTCGACGTGCCGGCCGCCGGCCGCACGGTCGCCAAGGGCGAAGCCTGCGCCGTCGTCGAATCGGTAAAGGCGGCTTCCGATATCTACGCGCCGGCCTCCGGCGAGGTCGTGGAGAGCAATGCGGCGCTGGCCGACACGCCGGGCGACGTCAATGTCGAGCCGACGGGCAAGGGCTGGTTCTTCAAGCTGAAGCTCGCCGACAAGGGCGAACTCGCCGGCCTGATGGACGAGGCCGCCTACGAAGCCTTCGTGAAGAGCCTCGGCTAGCAAACCGAACCTCATCCTGAGGAGTGCCCGCAGGGCACGTCTCGAAGGATGGGGCAGGGACACGGTGCTCGTTCCCATCCTTCGAGACGCATCGCTGCGCGATGCTCCTCAGGATGAGGACATTACTCAAGGAGCAAGAGCCTGATGCGTTATCTCCCCCTCACCGACGCCGACCGCCGCGAGATGCTGAGCGTGATCGGCGCGAAGTCGGTCGACGAACTGTTCCGCGACGTGCCGGCGTCGGCGCGGCTGGCGGCCAAGGTCGGCGGCCTGCCCGATCACCAGGGCGAGCTCGAAGTCGAGCGTGCCTTCCAGGGCTTCGCGGCCAGGAACCTGTCGCCCGCGAGCACGCCGTTCTTCATCGGCGCCGGCGCCTACCGCCATCATGTGCCGGCGACCGTCGACTACATGATCCAGCGCGGCGAGTTCCTGACCTCGTACACGCCGTATCAGCCCGAGATCACCCAGGGCACGCTGCAGTACCTGTTCGAGTTCCAGACCCAGGTGACCCTGCTCACCGGCATGGAAGTCGCCAATGCCTCGATGTACGACGGCTCGACCGGCACGACCGAGGCGGTGCTGATGGCCAACCGGGTCACGCGCCGCCACAAGGCGCTGATTTCGGGCGGGCTGCATCCGCAGTATCGCAGCATCATCGAGACCACGGCCAAGTGGGAAGGCTTCACGGCGAACTTCTCGAAGACGGATGCCGAGGGCCTGGAAGACCTGATCGCCTCCGTCGATCACGACACGTCCTGCGTGGTCGTGCAGAACCCGAGCTTCTTCGGCCATGTCCGTGACTTCACCAAGCTCGCGGAAGCCTGCCACGCTGCCGGCGCGCTGCTGATCGTCGTGGTGACGGAAGTCGTTTCGCTGGGGCTGCTGATGCCGCCGGGCGAGATGGGCGCCGACATCGTGGTCTGCGAAGGCCAGTCGATCGGCAACGGACTGGGTTTCGGCGGTCCCTATGTCGGCCTGTTCGCGACGCGCGACAAGTACATGCGCCAGATGCCGGGACGCCTCGTCGGCGAGACCGTCGATGCCGACGGCAAGCGCGGCTTCGTGCTCACGCTGTCCACGCGCGAGCAGCATATCCGGCGCGAGAAGGCGACCTCCAACATCTGCACCAATGCCGGCCTCTGCGCGCTGGCCTTCACGGTGCATCTCACTTTGCTGGGCGAGGCGGGCTTCACGCGGCTGGCCGAACTCAATCACGCCAAGGCCTCGCAGCTTGCCGACAGGGTCGCTGCACTTCCCGGCGTCTCGGTGCTGAACGACAGCTTCTTCAACGAGTTCACCGTGAAGCTGCCGAAGCCCGCGGCCGAAGTGGTCGAAGCCTTGGCGGCCAAGCGCATCCTGGGCGGCCTGCCGGTGTCGCGCCTGATCCCCAACGATCCCTCGGTCTCGAACCTGCTGCTGCTGGCGGCGACCGAAACGGCGACCGACGCGGGCATGGACCCGCTGATCGCCGGCCTGAAGGAGGTGCTGTGATGGTACAGTCGCTCGACCGCAGCCAGGGACGCGCTGGCAGTGTCTCCGCGGGTTCCGTCAACACGCACGGCACCTATACCGGCAACCGCGCGCTCCAGCTCGAGGAGCCGCTGATCTTCGAGATGGGCCAGGCCGGACGCTGCGGCGTCGACCTGCCCGAGCCTCCGAAGATGAAGGAGCGGCTGAACGGCCTGCGCCGCAAGGGTGAGATCGGCCTGCCTGGCCTGTCCGAGCCGCAGGTGGTGCAGCACTACACGCGGCTGAGCCAGAAGAACTACGCCATCGACATGGGCGTCTACCCGCTGGGCTCGTGCACGATGAAGCACAATCCCCGCATCAACGAGAAGGTCGCGCGCCTGCCCGGCATCGGCGATCTCCATCCGCTGCAGCCGGTCTCGACCGTGCAGGGCGCGCTGGAGCTGATCGACGGGCTGGCGCACTGGCTCAAGACCCTGACCGGCATGCCGGCCGTGGCGATGTCGCCGGCCGCCGGCGCGCATGGCGAGATGTGCGGCATGATGGCGATCGCCGCGGCGCTCGAGGCCAAGGGCGAGCGCGCCAAGCGCAAGACCGTGCTGGCGCCCGAATCGGCGCACGGCACCAACCCCGCAACGGCGGCGGCGCTGGGCTTCGTCGTGAAGCCGATCCCGGCCAACGATCGCGGTCGCGTCGACCTCGCCGCGCTCAAGGCGGCGCTGGGTCCCGACGTGGCAGCGATCATGCTGACCAACCCCAACACCTGCGGTCTGTTCGAAAGCGAGATCGTCGAGATCTCCAAGGCCGTGCACGAGGCGGGCGCCTATTTCTACTGCGACGGCGCCAACTTCAATGCCATCGTCGGCCGCGTGCGGCCGGGCGATCTCGGCATCGACTGCATGCACATCAACCTGCACAAGACCTTCTCGACGCCGCATGGCGGCGGCGGGCCGGGCGCGGGACCGGTGGTGCTGTCGGCGGCGCTGGCGCCCTATGCGCCCTATCCGTGGATCGTGAAGGACGGCGACAAGTGGCACGTTGCAGAAGACGGCGCCAAGGTCGACGGCTTGCCGCTCGGCCGCCTCAAGGCCTTCCACGGCCAGATGGGCATGTTCACGCGGGCGCTCGCCTATATCATGAGCCATGGCGCCGACGGTCTCAGGCAGGTCGCCGAGGACGCGGTGCTCAACGCCAACTATGTGATGGCGGCCCTCAAGGACGTAATGAGCCCGGCCTTCGAGGGACCGTGCATGCACGAGGCGCTGTTCGACGACAGCTTCCTCAAGGACACCGGCGTCAGCACGCTCGACTTCGCCAAGGCGATGATCGACGAGGGCTATCACCCGATGACCATGTACTTCCCGCTGGTGGTGCATGGCGCGATGCTGATCGAGCCGACCGAGAGCGTGGCCAAGGAAGACCTCGACCAGTTCATCGGCGCGCTGCGCTCGCTCACGGCCAAGGCCAAGACCGGCACCGCTGCCGAAGACTTCAAGGCGGCGCCGCTCTACGCGCCGCGCCGCCGTCTCGACGAGACGCTGGCCGCCCGCAAGCCGATCCTGCGCTGGAAGCCCTCGAACAACCCGCCGGGCACCGATCCGCTGAAGCAGGCCGCGGAGTAGCAGGCTCGAACCCTTCCCCTTTGCGGGCTCCGCAAAGGGGAAGTGCCCTCGTCTTACGAGGGCGATGGGGTCATGGGCTGAGCGAAGCTCAGCCCCAGGAGCGGCAGGACATTGGCTTGGGCAATGTCCGAGAGCGCCGAAAGAAGAGCGATCACAAGGGTCTTATGACCCCTCCGTCGCATCTGAATGGCGAGGTCTTCCGACACATCGGCCAAAGAAAAAGCCCCCGCCTTGCGGCGGGGGCACCAGGTTGCCCGCTTTTGTTTTTTGCGGGCGATCCCTATTTTCGAAAAGTCAGTGCAGTCGGCGGGGCAACTCGGCGATGGAGTCGTCGATCATTGCCTGCGTGCGGCCGGCGCCGACCTGCTCCTTGAGCAGGGTGCGCGTGGCGGCGAGCGCCACGTCGACGGCCATGTTGCGCACTTCCCGGGAGGCCTGGGCCTCCGCCTGGGCGATGCGGTCCTTGGCCTGCTGCTCGCGGCGGGCGATCAGCGTTTCGCGCTCCTCGGCGGCGTGCTGCGTGAGGCGCACGGCCTCCTGCTTGGCCTGCGCCACGATCTCCTGGGCGAGCTTGGCCGAGTCGGCGAGGTTCTTCTGAGCGTCGTCACGCGCCTTCTGCGCCTCGTTGCGCAGCTTCTCGGCTTCGCCGAGCGTGCGCGCGATGAGGGCGGTGCGGTCGTCGAGGAGCTTGGTCAGCCCCTTGACGATCTGCTTGCCGGCAATCGCCAGGAAGATGACGAAGGAAACGGCAACCCAGAACGTCGGATCGGAGAACAAGCCTCCGCCTCCGCCGTGTGCATCGGCTGCCCATGCGGTACCGATCATGGCTTGCCTGCCTTTGCTGCTTCGTCGACGGCACGGGCGAGCTGCGCGGGATCGGCAGATCCCCCCAGCTTACCCAGCACCGCCGTGGCGATTTCCGTCGACATGCTGCCGAGACCCGCGAGGGTCTGCGTGCGCTGCTCGCCGATCCGCTTTTCCGCGGCGGTGATCTCGACACCCAGCCGGTCGCTGACTTCGTGCAGCTTGGCCGAGGTCTGGGCCGCGGCGGCCTCCGAGGCCTCGCGGATCAGGACGGAAGCCTGGCCACGCGCTTCGGTGAGCGCCTTTTCCTGCTCGACACCCGCGGCGCGGGCCGCGTCGTTGGCCTTCTGGGCGGCGTCGAGATCTGCCTGGATCTTGTGCTCGCGGCTTTCGATCGTCGCGCCGATCTTCGGCAGGACGGCCTTGGCCATGAGGAAGTACAGAACGGCAAAGCACACCACCAACCAGAAGATCTGGGTGGGGAACTTCGTAAGGTCGAACTGCGGCATGCCGGCCGCCTGCGCAGCAAACGGCAGCCCGATCAGGGCTGCCGCGGCGACCGAAATCCGAAGTGCCTGAACGGGCACGATCGAACTCAGGCGAAGAGGGCGATCAGCGCGACGATCAGCGCGAACAGCGCGATGGCCTCGGTGACGGCGAAGCCGATCCAGATGTTGGCGCCGATTTCGGCCTTCGAGGCCGGGTTGCGCGACAGGGCCGTGATGTAGCTCGCCCAGACGTTGCCCACGCCGATGCCGGCGCCGATCATGCCGATGGCGGCGAGGCCTGCACCGATGAACTTGGCGGCTGAAGCGTCCATTTCTATCTCCTGTTTCTCTTGGCTTTGACGTGGTGGATTGATGGGCCGGTTGGATGATTACGGGCGCGGCGACTAGTGCAGATGCAGCGCGTCGTTCAGGTAGATGCAGCAGAGGATCGTGAAGATGTAGGCCTGCAGCAGCGCGACCAGCAGCTCGAGGGCGGTGATCGCCACCAGCACCACGAGGGGGACGAAGCCGAAGAAGCCGAGCGCCACGACGAAGCCGGCCAGGACCTTCAGCAGCACGTGACCGACGGTCATGTTGGCGAACAGTCGGACCGACAGGCTGATCGGGCGGCTGAGATAGGACACCAGCTCGATCGGAATCAGGATGGGCGCGGTGAACAGCGGCGCGCCGTGCGGGAAGAACAGCGAGAAGAAGTGCAGGCCGTGCTTGAACAGGCCGATCAGCGTCACGCCGAGGAACACCACCATCGCCATGAAGAAGGTGACGGCGATCTGGGACGTGAAGGTGTAGCCGTAGGGCAGCATCCCGAGGATGTTGCCGAACAGCGTGAAGATGAAGAGCGAGAAGATGAACGGGAAGAACTTCTTGCCGCCGCTGCCGACATTGTCCCGGATCATGTTGGCGATGAACTCGTAGAAGAGTTCGGCCATCGCCTGGATGCGGCCCGGGATCATCGCGCCCTTGCCGGCGCCTGCGAGCAGCAGGCCCGACGAGAGGACCACCGCGCTCATCATGAAGATGGCGGAGTTGGTGACGGCGATGTGATGGCCACCGATGGTGAACAGCGGGGCGGTTAGGTCCTGGATAGCAAACTGCTCGAGCGGGCTGGCCACGTTACTCTATCCCCAATTCAGCTCTTCTTCTCATCCTGGGCTGCCTTGCTGCGCCGCTCTTCAGCCTGCGCAACCCGGTAGACGTTCATGAACGCCGCACCGCACCCCAGCACGAACCCCACGATCAGCAGCCAGGGCTTGGTGCCCAACCACTGATCAGCCATCAGGCCAAGAAAGGCCCCCGCAACGACGCCCGCCACCAGTTCGACTGCGATCCGCATGCCGACGCCCAGCTTTTCGCCACCGGCGCCGCGTGCTGCGGGTCTTGACGACTGGCCCGTTCCCTTCTGATAGGCCTGCCGGACACCTTTAAGGCGCCGATCCAGCTCGTCAGGGGTCGATTTCCGATCGTCCTCAGCCATAACCGGATGCTCCGCTCCGGGCTTTCCACCGCCACCTCACCAACACGGTGCGGTCACAATGAAAAACGCGCCGGAACCTATGGGCAGGCCCGCGGGGTGTCAAGCGTACGCGACGATGTGACAAGGCCCTTAAATGCAAGCCGTTCCGCCGTTCTACCGCTTCAGGACGGAGAACCGGGCGTCGCCGTCGCGCTCGACCTGCGGGACGAGGTCGACCTCCCAGTCCAGGTACTGGCGCATGGCCGCCTCGACGTCTTCCTTGAAGTCGTACGGCCGGTACCAGACGTCGGTCGGCGGGTCCGCCATCCGAACGTGGCCGGTCTCGACCTCGAATCCGGCCTCCCGCCACGCCTTCATTCCGCCAGTCAGAACCGATACCGGCCGGCCACCGGCCAGATCGGCACTTTCGGCCGCGGCCAGGGCGCCGATCTCGGCATCCGGGGCGACGAGCACGACCCGGGTTGCGCCGGCCTGCTTGGCCAGCATTTCGGGCAGCGTGCGTGCGAGATTTGCGCGCACCGCGAACCAGGCGCCCGGCACGTGGCCGTCGCGATACTTGAGGCTGGTGTCGAGATCGACCACCAGGGCGGTCGCCAGCGACTTCTGCAGCTCGGCGGCGGTCACGGTCGCGATCTTCGGGACGGTGAAACCCGCCGGGTAGCGCGGCTCGGCAACGGTCGTGAGCTCGGAGGCGGCGGGCTTGTGGTCGAGCACGTAGGTCTCGTTCCAGCCCATCTGCAGCAGCCAGTGAGCTGTCATGGTGGCACGCACGCCGTCATTGTCGTGCAGGACGATCGTGGCGTTGCGGGCGCCGACATACTGGTCGGTCGCCTGCACCAGCTGGCCGCCGGCGGCATGGCGGAACCCCGGGAGATGGCCCTGCGCATATTCGGCGGGGTCGCGGACGTCGAGGCGATGGAGCGGGCCGCCCTTCTTCTCGAGCGTGGCGAGGCCGGCACGGTCGATCCTGCGGATGCCCATCTTGCCCGCGATGGTCGCCGCGGCGGCCTGCGCGAACCTGGCGGCCTCCGGACCCTGCGGACCGAAGCTCTTCGTCTCGCCGCGCGCCACCTTGAGGCCGGCCAGGTGCCAGCCCATCGTGCCGTTCTTCAGGGCCATCACCTTGTTGGGCAGGCCGGCGTTGATCAGCGACTGCGCGCCGATGATCGAGCGCGTGCGGCCGGCACAATTGACGACGACCAGCGTCTCGGGCCGGGTCACGAAGTCCTTCACGCGATAGACCAGCTCGGCGCCGGGGCAGTCGATGCCGCCGGGGATCGACATGTTGGTGAATTCCGGCAGCGGCCGCGAATCGAGGATCACCATGTCGGCCTTGTCGTCGATCATCTTCTGCACGTCGGCGGCATCGATGCGCGGCGTGTCGTTGCCGTGCTCGACGATCTCGCCGAACGCCTTGCTGGGAACGTTGACGCCGGTGAAGACCTCGAAACCCGCGTCGCGCCAGGCTTTCAGGCCGCCTGCCATGACCGCGAGGTTGGTATAGCCGAGCCTGGAAAGCTGGGCGGCGGCGCGGTTGGCGCGACCAGCCTGGCCCTCTTCACCGTCGTCCATCAGCACGATGCGGGTGTCGGGATCGGGCAGCAGGGCGAGCGCCCGCGGCTCGAGGCGGGAGAGAGGCAGGGGCGTCGCGAACAGCGGATGGCCCTGGGTCGAGAACTCGCCTTCCTCGCGCACGTCGAAGAACGCGAACACCTCGCCGCTTTTCAGCATCTCCTTGACCTGCTGGACCGAGAGCAGCGGTGTCAGGATCTTCGGCTTGGCCATGAAGCGTTTGGCCGTGCCCGTCTTCATGTCGACGGTCACCCGGCCGGGCAGATGCTCGAGGCTCAACCCGTAGAAATGAAGGTGCAGCGCGTTGCCCGAGTCGACGGGCGTCTCGATGTGGTGGAAGTCGTCGGGCAGGTAGGCGATCACGTCGCCGCGCTTCAGCGTCTTCTCCTTCGACGGCGCCTCACGCAGCTGCACCACACCTTCCTGTGCGCCATTGTCGAGCCGTTCGTAGACCACGTTTCGCTCGGCGCCGTGGACGCCGGCGATGATGGCCCAGGTCGTGTGATTGTGCGGCGGCACCTTCTTGCCGGCGCCACCGGCCGAAGCATAGAGCGCGAAGCGATGGTCCGGATCCTCGCTGAGACGATAGATGCCGCCCTCGGCGCCCAACGGGAATTCCTCCTGCGGGAAGAGCTCGGAGCGGCTGGCCAGTGACGACAGAAGCCCGCAGATCTTCTCGAGGCTGGCGTAGGTGACACCGTCCTTCTCGATGATGCGGGCCTCGTCGATCAGGCGCCGCACCGCGGTGGCACGCTCTTGATGCAGGTTCATTCCGGTCCTCCGTTTGGGACAGTATAGCGATACCGGCCCTTGTCGCCCCGACTGGAGTCAAACTACGGTGCGCTATGCGAACGACCGTTTCCGTCCTTCTGATCGGGGCGGCTGCCCTGATGGCGGCCTCCGCCTCGGCCCAGACCGCCAAAAAGCCTGTCGAGACCCAGGCGACCAAGCCTGCGACGAGCAACGCCGCCGCCGCCAGGCCGGCCGTGCGGCCGGCGGGACGGCCGGCGCCGCGCGCCGCCGTCTATGTGCCGCCGCCGCCCGTCCTCGAACTTGATGAGCGGGCGGTCGTGGCCGACCTGCCGACCGTCCTGGATAACGAGACGCGCGACCGCTACCGCCGCATCTTCCAGGCGCAGCAGGCCGGTGCCTGGCCGCAGGCGGACGACGAAATCCGCCAGCTCACGGACAAGACGCTGATGGGATATGTCGGCGCCCAGCGCCTGCTCAGCCCCAACTATCCCGCGCGCTACGAGCAGCTCGCCGCCTGGCTGCAGGACTACAACGACAATCCCGACGCGCCCGCGATCTACCGGCTGGCGCTGGCGCGCCGTCCGGCGGGCGGCGCAGAACTGAC
>CAIYWM010000627.1 GCA_903929895.1 uncultured Alphaproteobacteria bacterium | reverse complement strand
CCCTTCCTCGTCGAGGCCGGCAAAAGTGCCTTCAATACCGTCCTCGCCCGGTTCGCCGACCAGCAGCGGCGTGCCCGGCGGATGGGCGGCGGCGCACCAGCGCTGGACGATGGGGGCGAGGCCGTAAGTCCGCCAGCGTTCAAGATCGAGCGCGAAGGCTGCGGCCAGCTGATCGGCAAAGTGGTCGCGGTCCGGCGCCGGTCCGAAGGCGGTGAGCGCTATCGTGCGGCGGTCCGGCAGTTCCGGAGCCGCCGCAAGGTTCACGCCGATGCCGATGACGACCGCATCACCGCGCCGTTCGAGCAGGATGCCGGAGAGCTTGGCCTCCCCGACAAGGATGTCGTTCGGCCACTTGAGCAGCGCCACCTGCGGCGGGGGAACCAGCGCGCTGACCGCCTCGTGGACAGCAAGGCCCGCAACCAGCGCAAGGCTGGCCATCGGCGGGTCGCCGGCGCGGGCGTGGACCACGGTCGATCCCATGAAGTTGCCCTGCCCGTCGAACCATTCGCGGCCGCGGCGCCCACGCCCCTCGGACTGGCGATCGGCGACCAGCCAGCGGCCTTCAGGAACAACTTCGGCGGCGGCGAGCCGCGCGAGCAGCGCGGCATTGGTCGAGCCGACGAGGGAAACGCGTTCGATCAAACGCCCATCGGCAGCAGGGCCGCAATTGCTGCGCCCGACCACTGGGCCAGCGCCTTGGTCGCCAGATAGCCCAGCGGGGAGATTGCCAGAACGCAAAGCGCCAACACCGCCTGATGCACCCAGTCGCTCTTGCCGGTGGCCTTCATCGCGGGCTCGTCAAAGTACATGACCTTGATGACCTTGAGGTAGTAGAAGGCACCGATCACGCTGGCGGCAATGCCGATCGCGGCGAGCGAGAGGTAGCCAGCCTGAACGGCGGCCTGAAACACCACGAACTTGCCCCAGAAACCGAACAGCGGCGGAATGCCTGCCAGGCTGAACATGATCATCGCGATGCAGGCGGCGAGAACGCGGCGATGGCGCGAAAGACCGGCAAGATCGGCGATGTTCTCTACTGGATTGCCCGCATCGTCCTTGAGCATGAGCACGGCGATGAAGCCGCCCACCGTCATCGGCACGTAGATCGCAAGGTAGGTGAGCATGCCCGCCGCACCCTGCGCCGTCCCGGCGGCAAGGCCGATCAGCATGAAGCCGACGTTGTTGATCGACGAATAGGCGAGCAGGCGCTTGATGTTCTGCTGGCCGATCGCGCCAACCGCACCCCAGATGATCGAGGCGAGCGCCGCGAAGATCACGATCGGGCGCCAGGCTTCAACCTGCGATCCAAAGGCCTGCAGGGCGACCGCCATGGTCAGCGAGAGCGCCGCCACCTTCGGAGCTGAAGCGAAGAAGGCGGTAACCGGCGTCGGTGCGCCTTCGTAAACGTCGGGGGTCCACATGTGGAACGGCACCGCGCTGATCTTGAAGGCAAGACCGGCGAGCACGAAGACCAGACCGAAGACCGCACCCGTGGGGATGCCGCCCTGCAGCGCCTGTGCTACCTCAGCGAAGCCGATGCCGCCAGTAAAGCCATAGATCAGGCTGATGCCGAAAAGCAGCATGCCGCTGGCCAGCGATCCCAGCACGAAATACTTGAGGGCCGCTTCGGCCGAACGGTCATCGCTCTTGAGGAAGGCGGCGAGCACGTAGGAGGCGAGGCTGTTGAGCTCCAGCCCGATGTAGAGCGTCATGAAGTTGGTCGCCGAAACCATGATACCCATGCCAAGCACGGCGAGCAGCACGATTACCGGATATTCGGAGCGATAGGCCCCGATACGGCCAAAGAACTGCGGCGCAACCAGCAGCGTGGCTATCGCGGCCAGCGCGATCAGCACCTTGGCGAATGCCGCGAAGGCAGTTGCGGCGAAGAGGCCGGAGAAGGCCAGTGTTCCTGGGCCGCTTGCTCCCGCACACAGGTCCATGGCTGACATGGCGCCGGCAAGGGCAATCGCCGCAGCTGCCACCCAGGTG
>CAIYWM010000626.1 GCA_903929895.1 uncultured Alphaproteobacteria bacterium | reverse complement strand
CTTTGCGACGCCCATGACCCCATCGCCCCGTATGACGGGGCACTTCCCCATGCGACTGGGGAAGTGCTCGATCAGAGCGCCTCGCTGCCGCGCGACATGGCGACGATGCCGGTGCGGACGACGTCGACCAGGCCCAGCGACTCCATCAGGCCAATGAAGGTCTGCACCTTGTCGGTGTTGCCTGTGACCTCGAAGACGAAGGAATCGGACTTGGCGTCGATCACCTTGGCGCGGAACACGTCCGCGAGGCGCAGCGCCTCGACGCGCTTTTCGCCGACGCCCTTCACCTTCACCAGCGCCAGTTCGCGCTCGATGTGCGGGCCCTCGACCGTGAGATCGCGCACGCGATAGACCGGCACCAGGCGATCGAGCTGCGCCTTGATCTGCTCGATGATCATCGGCGTGCCCTTGGTCACGATGGTGATGCGTGACTGGCTTTCCTTCGCGTTGGTCTCCGCGACGGTCAGGCTCTCGATGTTGTACCCGCGGCCGGAAAACAGGCCGACCACGCGCGCGAGGATGCCCGGCTCGTTGGCCACCAGCACGGAGATCGTATGGGCGACGATAGCGGAATCCTTGCTCACACCAGCACCATGCCTTCTTCCGACACCTGCGCGGACTGCTTGTCGTCCGGTCCCAGCAGCATCTCGTTGTGGGCCGCACCCGAGGGGATCATCGGGAAGCAGTTCTCCTTCTCGTCGACGATGACGTCGACGATGACCGGGTGCTTCAGCTCGATCATTTCCTTGATCGTGTCGTCGAGCTTGGCCGGATCGTCGCAGCGCAGGCCCTTGGCACCGAACGCCTCGGCGACCTTCACGAAGTCGGGCAGCGACTCCGAATAGCTCTCCGAATAGCGGCCGCCGTGCAGCAGCTCCTGCCACTGCCGGACCATGCCCATGTAGTGGTTGTTGAGCACGAAGATCTTCACCGGCAGGCGATACTGCGCCGCCGTCGAGAGCTCCTGGATGTTCATCAGGATCGAGGCTTCGCCGGCCACATCGATGACCAGCGCCTCGGGATGGGCGATCTGCACGCCCAGCGCCGCCGGGAAGCCGTAGCCCATGGTGCCGAGACCGCCCGAGGTCATCCAGCGGTTGGGCTGCTCGAACTTCAGGAACTGCGCCGCCCACATCTGGTGCTGGCCCACCTCGGTGGTGATGTAGTGGTCCCTGTCCTTGATGTGGTGATAGAGCCGCTCCAGCGCATACTGCGGCTTGATCACCTGCGCGTTGGGCTTGTAGGCGAGACAGTTGCGCGCGCGCCACGTCTCGATCTCGGCCCACCACGCCTTCAGCGCCTTCTGGTCGACCTTGGGCTGCTTCGCCTTCCAGGCCTTCACCAGCTCTTCCAGCACGATACCGGCATCGCCCACGATGGCGAGGTCGACACGGACGTTCTTGTTGATCGACGACGGATCGATGTCGACGTGGATCTTCTTCGAGCCCGGCGAGAACTTCGTCAGGTTGCCGGTGATGCGATCGTCGAAGCGCGCGCCGATTTTGATCATCTCGTCGCAGCCGTGCATCGCCAGGTTGGCTTCGTAGGTGCCGTGCATGCCCAGCATGCCGAGGAACTGCTTGTCCGACGCTGGGAACGATCCCAGGCCCATCAGCGTGTTGGTGACCGGATAGCCCGTGAGGTGCACGAGCTGGGTCAGCAGCTTCGAGGCCTTCGGACCGGCATTGATGATGCCGCCGCCGGCGTAGAACACCGGACGCCTGGCATTGGCGATCATCTCGATCGCCTGCTCGATCTTCTTCGGGTCGGGCTGGGTCTGCGGCCGGTAGCTCTTGTGCGTCACCGCGACCTTGGGCGGCGCCGTGTACTCGTGCTTGTTCATCAGCACGTCCTTGGGCAGGTCGATGACGACCGGGCCGGGACGGCCGGAGCGTGCCACGTAGAAAGCCTCGTGGACCGTGCGCGCGAGGTCGCCCACCGCCTTCACCAGGTAATTGTGCTTGGTGCAGGGGCGCGTGATGCCGGTCGTGTCGGCTTCCTGGAAGGCGTCGTTGCCGATCAGGTGGGTCGGCACCTGGCCGGTCAGGCAGACGATCGGGATCGAATCCATCAGCGCGTCGGTCAGGCCGGTCACGGCATTGGTCGCGCCGGGGCCGGAGGTCACCAGCACCACGCCGACCTTGCCGGTCGAGCGGGCATAGCCCTCGGCGGCGTGGACGGCCGCCTGCTCATGACGCACCAGGATGTGGCGCAGCCGGTTCTGCTTGAACAGCGAATCATAGATCGGAAGGACCGCACCGCCGGGATAGCCGAAGACGACCTCGACTTCCTCGTCGATCAAGGCTTTCACCAACAGATCGGCGCCAGTCGTGGCGGACTCCTCAGGCTTCAACACAGCGATCTCCTTCTGACAAATGTGCCGCAAAACGGGGGTTTTGCGGCGCGGCGGAAGATAGAGGCGAGGTTTGGGGCGGTCAATCGAAAAGAT
>CAIYWM010000625.1 GCA_903929895.1 uncultured Alphaproteobacteria bacterium | reverse complement strand
GGTACCGGCACCGCGGAGCGAACCGGCGCCGGCGGCGAGCCTGCCGGTCCCCGCCGCAACCGCGACGCCAGCGGCCGTGTCGGTGGCCGCGGCCGTCCCGGTCGCCGCAGCCATTGTCAAACCGGCTGCGGCAACGACGGCTCCCGCGCCGGCCGCGGCCGAGATCATCGTCAGCGCCGCTCCGGCGGCGCAGGCGGCACCGGTGGCCGCCCCTGCGCCGGCCGTCAGCGGGGTGGTGACCTCAGTCCAGGGTGCGGGTGCCGACGCGCTCGCCGGGCTGGGTGGACTTCTCCCCACCGATTCGCCGTTGTCGTGGGCTCTGATGGCCTTCGCACGCCGGCAGCCGTTGGCCGCCGCCAGCGGTGACCAGCCGACTGCTTCGGCCACCACGTCCTCGATCTTCGATGGCAACATCACCGCCAACCCGACACTGGCGTGGGGCGGATCGCTTGGTCCCGACGGTGCGAAGACCCCGCTGCCGGGCATCCTGATCGGTGCGGTCAACGCAACCTCGAGCTCCGGCCTGGAGATGGCCTACACGGTCCTTCGGAAACCCGACGCCGGCGGGAAGATCGGCGGTGGCCCATTGCTGCCGCTGACGAACTTCTACGGCTCCGAAGGCGGGTTCACCTACCTTCCCGACACGAGCACGCTGACCAAGCCCGGCGCGACCGAGAGCTTCAAGATCATGGCGATGGAGCTCTCGAAAGTCGACCAGGCTCTCATCAACCTGATCAACGGCGGCAAACCAACGGGCGCCGGAAAGCTGGTGGTGACGCAGCTGCTGGGCATTCTGCACCGGATTCCGCTCCTCGGCGATCTGCTGTCGCCGATCATCGGGCAGGCCAAGACGGTCGAATTCACCGCCACTCCGAACACCCTGGCTGCCGGCAGGCCGACGGCCTTCACCTACATGATGCCCTCGTTCGACGGCACCTTGATCAGCCTCAACTACTTCCCGGCCACCAACGTCTCCAAGGGGCTGGCGGACAACGCACCGACCGTGTTGGCCGCCTCTGGTCTGGCCTGCGCTGCCAACACCGACCCGCTGACCCGCTACGGCCAGCTGTTCCCGGCCGCTCAGTTCGGCAGCCTGACCCCGGGCATCGCCCCGCTGCGGGATGACGCGTTCAAGTCGTTATTGGTCGGCGGGCCGAGCTACACCGGCCCGGTCGGCGGCTACAACGTCATCACCTGGGATCCGCGCGGCGAGTTCGCCTCCGGCGGCCAGTTGAACATCGACAACCCGATGCTGGAAGGCCGCGACGTCTCGTCGATGATCTCCTGGCTGACCAGTGCCACCAACCCGGCCAAGTCGCAGGTGAGGACGGTGGCGGGCGATCCACTGATCGGTATGACGGGTGGCTCGTACGGCGGCGGTATCCAGCTGACGACCGTCGATCCCCGCATCGATGCGATCACCCCGGAGATCGGCTGGAACTCGCTGCTGAGCTCGCTCTATCCGGACGACATCTTCAAGTCCGGCTGGGGCACGATTCTGGCGGCCGCCCTCGCCTTCACCGGCGCTAACGTGAATCCGGCGATCTACCAGGGCATCTTGACCGGCGCCCTGT
>CAIYWM010000624.1 GCA_903929895.1 uncultured Alphaproteobacteria bacterium | reverse complement strand
GATTCTGTCAGGTCGGAACTGGCCGCGGCTTCGCTTTGCGTCGTGTCGCACTCTCCCTTGGAGCCATACAAGAGTCCCAATCGCTTCGCGACGGCGATGACGCAAGGCGTCCCTACTCTGGCAAGCGGGTCACCGGCGTGTGACGACATCCTCCAGGCGGCGGGCTATGGTCAATTGTCCGTCAGCACCACGCTCGAAGTCGACCGCGCTCTCGAGTTCCTCGCGGATACCGGTCGACGCAGTTCCTACGTGAAGAATGTGCAGGCGGAGATATGGCGACGGCACTCACCCGAGACTGTCCGACGCGCCTATCTCGATCTCTTCGAGAAGATGCTCCCCGACAGGGACACTTACTGATCTCCGGCCCCCTGCCGGTACTGTCCGGAGAACCACCGCCACGTCGCCTCGAGGCCGGATTCGAGTCCCGTCGCGGGCGAATATCCAAAGACCTCAACCGCCTTCGCAATGCTTGTGTGGGTTCGCCTGACCTCGCCCATGCGCCACGGGGCATAGCGTATATCGAGCGGCCAGTCCGGACCGACGATCCGGCCGACCTTGTCGAGGAGATCAGCAAGCGTGGTTGGCTTGCCTGAGCCCAGGTGGAAGATGCCGGACGCCTGCGCGTCCATTGCCTGGATTATGCCGTCGCACAGGTCGTCGACGAAGACAAAGTCCCGTTCCTGGCTACCATCGCCATAGATCGTGATCGGCTCTCGTTCCAGGATCTGGCGAAACAGGTGGGCGACGATGCTGCCTTTTCGGGTCGAATAGGCCCCGTAGACATTGGCAAACCGCAGTACGGCCGACCGCAGGCCATATGAACCCTCGAAGGCGTGGGCATAGGCTTCCATCGCGAGTTTCGAGGCGCCATAGGGCGAGGACGGTCTCGGCAGCATGTCCTCATGGATCGGACCTGCCGTGTCGCCGAACATGGCGCCCCCGGTCGAGGCCAGCACGACGTGCGCGATACCGGCATCCCGGGCGGCCAGGAGCACGTTCAGCGTGCCGCGCGCGTTGACCTCGAAACCGAGCTCGGGATCCTGGATCGATTCCACCACGCGCGTCTGACCTGCGAGATGGACGATGGCGCTGCAGCCGTGCGCGGAACGCCGCACGGCCGCCAGGTCGCGGACATCGCCGTCGTGATAGATGACGGCTCCGTCAGCCACCAGCCCCGGAACCGTCATCGAACCATTGTCCAACACGACGAGTTGCGACTGGCTGTTCGCGGCCATGATCCGACGCATCAGGTTGGTTCCGATGAACCCCCTACCGCCTGTTATGAGAATCTTCTGACTATCCACGATGTGAGCCGCCGTGACGGGTCTGGCCGCTATTCGGCAGCGATCGTGTCGAAATGCTCGCGGGCGATACGAGCCCGCTCCGACGTCCAGTACGACGCACAGGGAATCTTCGAGAAATCGGCGCGATCCCGGTAGAGGCCGGCAATGGCGCTGATCTCCTCGAGCAATCCCCGCTCCAGAGTCGTCGACGACACTCCAAGTGCATGGAAATTGGGGTTGGAGACCTGAAGCTCGTTTTCCGCGATCTCGTTGCGCGGATTGGGTACATTCTCGATGGTGGCGCCGGTGAGCTTCTGGACGATCGCGGCCAGGTCGCGAATTCGATGGGTCTCGGTCATCTGATTGATGATGCGCACCCG
>CAIYWM010000623.1 GCA_903929895.1 uncultured Alphaproteobacteria bacterium | reverse complement strand
GTCGGACAGCGAGGCCTGCTGGCCCGACGCGAACCGGTCGAGCACGTTCTTCTCGAGCGGCATCAGTTCGTTGCGCACGAACTTCTTCACGAGATCGCGCAGCATCTGATGTTCTTCGTTGACCTGGTACATAGCAGCTCCTCCTGATTCGATTACGTCGGCTTTCCGGTACCCTTGTTGACGAAGTCGAGCGTGTAGGCCCGGGCCACGTCGAGCCCCTTCGGCAGCACCTCGACATCGACCATCGACTGATAGAAACCCTGCCAGCGCGCATCCGTCATCGCGCCGATTCCGCCCTGCAGTGCATCCCCCGACATCACGATGCCACGCTCTTTCATCACTTCGATCGCGTACTGGATACGATCGTCGGTCAGTTCCGGATTGGCCTTCTTGATGAGCGCATTGGCGGCCTCGATGGCGGGGCCGCCCTTGAGATATTGAGCCCAGCCTTCGAGCGTCGCGTCCACGAACCGCTGGATGAGGTCGCGCTTCTCGCCAGCCAGCTTGCGCGAGATGGCGATGGTGGTCTGGTAGGCGCTGAAACCTGCATCGGCGATCAACAGGTACGGCGGCATGCGGCCGATCGCCTTCGAGATCGAATAGGGCTCCGACGAAATGAAGCCCTGCTGAACGACGTTCCTGTCGGCGAGGAACGGCGCCATGTTGAACGTATAGGGCCTGAGCTGCTCGTCGCGCAGCCCGAACTTCTTGCGGAGATACGGCCAGTAGGTGACGCGCCCGCCGCTGCCGATCAGCAGGGTGCGGCCCTTGAGATCCTCGAAGCCGTCGAAGCCGGTATCCGGATGGCCGATCAGGATCTGCGGATCCTTCTGGAAGATCGAGGCGATGGTGAAGAAGGGCGCGTCCTCCCGCACGTAAGTGAACGCTTCGAAGCTGTTCGACATGGTCATGTCGACGCGGCCCGTCAGCAGCAGCTGGCCGACGTTCAGGCTCGGTCCGCCCTGGCGGATGTCGCACTCGATTCCAGCCTTGCGATAGAGACCGGCGGCAACCGCCTGGTAGTAGCCGCCATGCTCGGCCTGGGCGCGCCAGTCGGTCTGGAAGACCAGCCTGTCGAGCGTCTGCGCGCGGGCCGGTCGCGCCAGCGGCAGCAGGAGTGGCACGGCAGCGACGCCGAGCGCGGCGCGACGGGTGAGGCGATAGGCGGTCATGGCGCGAGACTGTCTCCCCGGCGGTCGAAGTTGAGCGCCACCAGTTCCTTGATCGCCAGGTTCGAGTCGCCGAGCGCGTCAACGGAAGGCAGCCAGACATCCCACCAGGCGATCGCCTCTTTGGGGACGCTCCAGTTGACGCCGAAGATCGCGAAATTGAGGCCGCCCCGGCTGGCCAGCCTGGCGGCCCGTGGCACATGGAAGGCCGACGTGACGATCGCCACCCTTTCCTGCTTCACGAGTTCCCGTACGTTGCGGATGTTCTCGATCGTGTTCAGCGCCTTGCCCTCGGAGACGATCGCATCGCTGGGAACGCCGAGGTCGAGCAGGAAGCGCCGCATCGCTTCGGCCTCGGTGGTCGCCGGCCCGCCCTGCTGCTGGATGAACGATCCACCGCTCACGATGATCCTGGGTGCTGCGCCCGCCTTGAACATCCGGGCCGCCTGCCAGATGCGATCGGACGAGTTGGTCAGTTCGGGCTCCGTCGTATGGGGCGGGGCGGCGGGCGCGATACCGCCGCCCAGCACGACGATGGCGTCGTAGCAGCACGGCTGGTTGCCGGCCACGAGCTTGCGGGCCTTCTCCTCGAGCTGCCGGTTGAGCAGCCCGGCTACGGGCGGAAAGGACAGGACGAGAGTCTGGAGGAGCGCCAGGCCGACCGGTACGGCGGCGAGTCGGCGCCAGCCCACCAAGCGCAGAAGCAGCCACAGCAGCACGCCGATCGCCAGCGTGGCCGGCGGCAGCATCAGGGTGGCGAGGATCTTCAGGATGACGAAGGTGTTCATGCCGGTCTGCGTCGCGCTCCGACTATACTAGAGCAAAGCGCCGGCAGGCCCGCTCAAAGGATTGCGACGATGTCGCTGTGCGGTGATGGCAGCCGTACTGAAGCGGCACACAAAAGAAGGGCGGGCCCGGCCTGCGCCGGAACCCGCCCAATCTTGACCCGTCGTAAACGACTTAGATCGCTTCCTTGAGATCCTTCGCGACGCGGAAGGTGACCTTCTTGGACGCCTTGATCTTGATCGCTTCGCCGGTGGCGGGGTTGCGGCCCATGCGCGCCGGACGGGCCTTGACCTGAAGGATGCCGAGGCCCGTGATGCGGACCTTGTTGCCCTTCTTCAGGTGGCGAACGACCAGGCCAACGAACTCGTCGAGAGCACCGGTCGCGTCCTTCTTGGTCATGCCCGTCTTCTCGGCCAGCTCTGCGGCGACCTTGGAAAGCGGTACGGTGGGAACAGTGGTGGGTTTGGTAGCCATGGTTGAGGGGTCCCTTACATTTTTGGTTCGCCAACGTTCCTGACGCCCCAGGGCACCGTTGACGGCGCCAAGGTTATCCACGAATCGCTCCCCCGCAAGTCCGGAATGCACGGAAAATGTCGATTTTTGGGGCTTTTTAGGCCATCAGAGGCAGTCATCCACAGATTGCAGAGAGCGTCCAGCGTGTCGAGCCCCGCCCTGATCCCGACTTTCAGCACCGCCGTGAACACCTGGCAGTGCGACGAAAACAACCATCTCAACGTCCAATTCTACACCGAATTTGCTCATGAGGCGTCGGCCAACCTGCTGGCGCAGCTGGGCTTTGGCCCACGGGCCCAGCGTGCGGCAGGGGTCGCGACGCGGGCGGTCGAAGACCATGTCCGCTACCTGCGCGAGTTCCGCGTGGTCGAACCGGTCGAGGTCCACTCCGCCCCGGTCGAGGTCGGCGAGCAGGAGCTCGTCGCCTATCACGAGGTGCGCAACCCGGCGAAGAACGAGGTCGCCGCCACCATTCGCCGCCGCATCGTCTGCGACAGGGCCTGGACCGCCGATTTCCGCGCACGGGCCGAAGCGGCCCGCGTCGCCTTGCCCGAGACGGCCCGGCCACGCAGCGTCGGCAAGCTTTCCCTGCCCGACCTGCATCTCTCCCAAGCGGCGTCGGTCGGCCTGATCGAAGTCGGCCGCACGCAGATCACGCCCGACGAATGCGACGAGCGCGGCGACTTCCTGCCGCGCCATCATTTCGGCCGCTATTCCGACGGCGCGCCGGTCCTGTGGAACCATCTCGGCTTCGACCGCGCCGCGATGCAGGAACGGCAGGAAGGGTCTGTCGTGGTCGAGATGCTGAACCACTATCGCCGACCGCTGCAGGCCGGCGACCTCGCCGTGGTGATGAGCGGGCTCGCCACCTTTACCGACAAGACGATCACCTTCACGCATTTCCTGTTCGAGGCCGAGACCGGCACGCTTGCTGCTTGCGCCGAGGCCGTCGGCATGAAGTTCGACCAGAAGATCCGCAAGATCATGACGTTCCCGCCCGACGATCGTGCGCGCATGGAGGCACGTCGGCTCAGGCTCTGAGGAGTAGGCAATGGACGAGAAGACGAAGACGGCCGCCGGCATCGCCGCGGGGCTGCAGGGCCTGAAGTACAACGACAAGCGACTGGCCGAGCTGGCGGCCGAGGTCGAGATCCTGAACGAAGCCGTGCGCAAGGCAGCCGCCCAGCGGCTCACCTTCGACGACGATCCGGCCGCCTTCGCCAGCATCATGGCGAAGGAAGCCCGCTCATGAGGAACGACGATCCCGCACTGGACGATCTCACCGCGATTGCCGATGCGATCGCGGCGGGGCGCATCACCTCGGTGGAAGCCACGGAAGCGTGCCTCGCACGCATCGACCTCTGGCAGCCGCGCACCAACGCCTTCCTGCGCGTCACCAGGGAAAAGGCGCTGGCCCAGGCCCGCGCGATGGATGCCGAACTCGCCGCCGGCAGGAGGCGCGGCCCGCTGCATGGCGTGCCGATGGCGCACAAGGACATGTACTACCGCAAGGGCGAGGTCTCGACCGGCGGCAGTGAGATCCGCCGTGGCTGGGTGGCGCCGGTGACGGCGACGGTGCTGGACAAGCTCGATGCCGCCGGCGTGGTCGAGCTGGGCTTCCTCAACATGGCGGAGTTCGCCGCCGGCCCGACGGGCCACAACGTGCATCACGGCCATTGCCGCAATCCGTGGGACCAGGACCGCGTCACCGGCGGCAGCTCGAGCGGCTCCGGCGCCTCGGTGGCTGCGCGCATGGTCTACGGCGCGCTGGGTTCGGATACCGGGGGCTCGATCCGTCTTCCCGCCGCGGCCTGCGGCGTGGTCGGCATGAAGGCGACCTACGGCCGCGTCAGCCGCGCCGGCGCCGTCGCACGCTCCTGGAGCCTCGACCATGTCGGCCCGCTGACCCGCACCGTGCGCGACAATGCCCGCATGCTCTCGGTGATCGCCGGCCACGATCCCGACGATTCGACGACCAGCGACAAGCCCGTGCCCGACTACGAAGCGCTGCTCGACGGCGGCGTCGCGGGCCTGCGCATCGGCCTGGCTCTGCCGATGGATGGACCGGCACCGCTCGACGCCCAGATCGGCGCTGCGGTGCAGGCCGCCGCGGATAGGCTCGGCCGGCTGGGCGCGAAGGTCTCAACCGTCACATTGCCCGACTTCACCGCGCTCTATCGCGCCGCCGAGGTGATGGTGAAATGCGAGGCCGCCGCCATGCACCGGCCGTGGATGGAGAAGACGCCCGAGCTCTATGCCAACCAGGTGCGCACGCGCATGGAAGCGGGCTTCTTCATTCCGGCCACCCAATACATCGACGCACTGCGCCTGCGCGCCCACTTCGTGAAGGAGTTCCTGGCGACAGCGATGGACGGCGTCGATGCCGTATTGCTCCCGGCGATCCCCTTCCCGCTCCCCACCATCGAGGAGACGGACACCGAGACCAAGGGCGGTCCGGCGGTGCTGAAGATGGTGGCGGGCTTCACCGGCCTCACCCGGCCTTTCAACACGCTCGGCATCCCAGCCCTGTCGGTGCCGTGCGGCTTCGACTCGAACGGCGCGCCGATCGGGCTGCAACTCGTCGGCCGGCCGTTCGACGAGGCGATGCTCTACCGGATCGGTCACGCCTACCAGGGCGCGACCGACTTTCACACGCGAGTGCCGCAATAAGAGAAAGGTCCCTCGCTAACGCTCGGGATGACAAGGTTGAGAAATTGGCGCGGTGCGCCAATCACAACAAAATTGTCATCCCGAGCGCAGCGAGGGACCTTTCCTCAAACCCTCAGACCGCCAGATTCACCGTCACGCTCTTGCGCTGCGTGAAGCTGTCGAGCATGCCCTCCAGCGAGAATTCGCGGCCGAGACCGCTCTGCTTGTAGCCGCCGTACGACATGCCGGGCGTCTGGCCGCCGCCCTGGTTGACCTGCACCCAGCCCGATTCGATCGCATGCGCGGCGCGCAGGCCCTTGCCGATATTGTGCGTCCAGACATAGGCCGCGAGGCCGTAGTGACTCTCGTTGGCCATGCGGATCGCCTCGGCCTCGTCGCTCCAGCGGATCGCCACCAGCACCGGCCCGAAGATCTCCTCACGCGCCAGGCGCCAATCATTGGAGCGGTCGGCGAACACGGTCGGCATGGTGAAGTAGCCTTCGCTCAACGGACCGGTCTTGGGTGGCAGGCCACCGAACACCAGCTTGGCGTCGGAGCGGTCGAGCCCGTCCTGCACGTACTTGCAGACCTTGGTGTACTGCTTGTTGTTGATGATCGAGCCGATGTCGCTCGCCTCGTCGAGCGGATCGCCGATCTTGAGCGCCGTGACCTTCTTCTCGAGCTTCGCGAGGAAGCTGTCGAAGATGTCTTCATGCAGGAACATGCGCGAGCCGGCGGTGCAGCTCTGGCTCTGGCGCGTGAAGCGCATGGCATTGATGATGCCGTCGACCGCCCAATCCTCGTCGGCATCGGGGTAGACGATCGAGGGGCTCTTGCCGCCCAGTTCGAGCGACACCGGCACGATACGCTCAGCCGCGGCGCGCATGATCACCTTGCCGACCTCGGTTGAGCCGGTGAAGGAGAGCTTGCGGATCTTCGGATGGTTGGCGAGCGCGCCGCCGCATTCCTCCCCGTAGCCGGTAACCACGTTCAGCACGCCGGGCGGCACGAACTCGTTCGTGATGTCCGCCATCATCAGCACCGCGAGCGGCGCGTCCTCGGCCGCCTTCATCACCAGCACGTTGCCGGCGCAGAGCGCGGGCGCGATCTTGAGGGCGCCCAGCATGACCGGCGCGTTCCACGGGATGATGGCACCCACGATACCGAGCGGCTCGCGGCGCGTGTAGGACAGCACGCTCTCGCCCAGCGGCACGGTCTCGCCCTTCAGCTCCGACGCGAGGCCACCGAAATAGCGGAAGATGTCGGCCGCCAGCTTGGCCTCGCCGCGCGCCTGGGTGCGCAGCGCGTTACCGGTCTCCATGGCGATCGTACGCGCCATCTCCTCGACGCGCGCTTCCATCGCCTCGGCGATCTTGAGCAGGAGCTTGCCGCGCTCGCGCGGTACGACGTTCTTCCAGGACGGAAACGCCTTCTCGGCGGCGGTCACGGCCAGCTCGACGTCCGCGGCGCCGGCGTGCGGCACCTGGGCGATCGACGTCTTCTTGCCGGGGTTCTCGATCGTGATGACCTTGCCGGACACGCTGCCGATCCACTTGCCGCCGATCAGCTGGCCCTTGGGCTGGTAGGTGCCCGATGCGGGCGACAGCTTGGTGGGGGTCACAGTATCCATGGGCTTTCTCCGGATTTTGAGGGCGCGAGTTTGGCCCGCAGGACGCGGCGCTACAAGCAGAACGACCCGCTCCTAGCCCTTCTTCTTGGAGGGTTTGCGCTTTCGCTTCGCGGTCAGCTCGCCGTATTTCATCCCTTCGAGCTTCAGTCCGTCCGGATCGAGGAAGAAGACGGCGTAGTAATCCTCGTAGTACTCGGCCGCCGGATCAACGATGCGCACGCCCTGCTCTTCCAGGTAGCCCTGGAGCGCATCCACGTCGCGCCGGGTGCGCAGCTGGAATGCATAATGATGGAAGCCGACATCGCCGACGCGATAGGTCTTTCGCCCCTCGGCCGGCGCAATCCAGTAGCGCGTCTTGCCGTTGGTCCAACCGATGGTCGACGGATACTCGTCCGAGATTTCGAAGCCCAGGAACGCGAACAGCCCACCATAGAAGGCCTTCGACTTCTCATAGTCCCTGACCCGGATGGAGATGTGGTCGATACCCACGACACGGGAGACAGGAGCAGACATCTTGGAACGGGCCATTGCGTCGGCATCCTCTGGATTTCCAGTGGCCACAACGTGCCGAATGTCGGATTGTTTCGCCGTCATTCTAAGAGGGACGAGATGAAGCGATTCCTGGGCGGGCTTGCGTTGACCATGGGCTTCCTGGCCGCCGGCGGCGCCTGGGCCGGCACCCTGGACGACGTCGCCAAGAACGGCGTGATCCGCGGCGGCTTCCGCGAGAACGCCCCTCCCTTCGCCTACAAGGGACCGAACGGCCAGCCTGCGGGCTTCATGGTCCAGCTCTGCGAGGCCGTGGCCAGCGACATCGCGCGGCAACTCAAGCTGCCCAGCCTCAAGGTCGAATTCGTGCCGGTCACCACCGAAAACCGGCTCGACATGATCAAGCAGGGCAAGATCGACCTGCTCTGCGATTCGCTCACCGAGACCCTCGACCGCCGCGCCGTGGTCGATTTCTCCATCACCACCTTCGTCGACGGTACGAGCTTCGCCATCCGCAACGACGGCCCGCGCGACCTGCAGGAGCTCGCCGGCAAGAAGGTCGGCGCGGTTGCCGGCACGCTGACCGAGACGGAGCTGCGCAAGGCGCTGGCCTCCATTCACGTCAACGCCACCATCGTCCCCTTCACCGAATTCAGCGCGGGTATGACGGCGCTGGAGAAGGGCGAGATCTCCGCCTACTTCGCCGGCGGCGCGATGCTCACGGCGATGATCAAGGACCACAAGGATGCCGCCCGGATCCTGCTGGCCAACACCTATCTCAGCCTCGAGCCCTTCGCCCTGGCCATGAAGCTCGGCGAAGGCCCGTTCCGTCTCGCGGTCGATCGGGCGCTCAGCCACATCTACCGGTCAGGACAGATCGCCACGATCTTCGGTGACGTGTTCGGCAAGAACGCACGGCCGACGCAGCAACTGCAGACGCTCTATATGATCGCGACCTTGCCGGAGTGACCCAAAGGGCCCATCTCACTCCCATGTCGCGTCCCTTCCGCCTTTCCGTCCTCGACCAGTCGATCGCCGTCTCGGGTCGGCCGCAGGACCAGTCGATCCGAAACACCGTGTCGCTGGCCAGGCACTGCGAGGCGCTGGGCTACGAGCGCTTCTGGGTGTCGGAGCATCACAACCATCCGACCATCGTCGGAACCGCGCCCGAGATCGTGATGGCAGCGATCGCCGCCACGACCGAGCGCATCCGAATCGGCAGCGCGGGAATCATGCTGCCGCACTATTCGCCGTTCAAGGTGGCCGAGGTCTTCCGCGTGCTCGAGGCGCTGGCGCCGGGCCGCATCGACATGGGCCTCGGCCGCGCGCCGGGATCCGACGGCCGCACCGCCTTCGCGCTCAATCCCGCGGCCAACGAACGGCCCGAGCACTTCCCCGCCGACGTGCGCGACCTGATCGCCTGGGTAAACAACGAACCACTGATCGAGCGCCATCCGTTCGGAACGGTGAAGGCCTTTCCCCAGTCGTCGACGTCGCCGGAAGTCTGGATCCTGGGCAGCTCCGATTACGGCGCGCAGGTCGCGGCCCTGTTCGGCCTGCCGTACTGCTACGCCTGGTTCTTCAGCGACGGGGCCGGCGGCGAGCGCGCCATCGACCTCTACAAGCGGACCTATCGCCCCAGCGCGCGCCATCCCGAGCCGCATTCCGCCCTCTGCGTCTGGGCGCTGGCCGCCGAGTCGACGGAGAAGGCACAGTATCACTTCACATCGCGCGCTCTGAGCCGCATCAACCGAGACAAGAACATCCTGGGTCCACTGCTGCCGCCCGACGAGGCCGCCCAGGCGCCGGTCACCGCCTACGAAGCGGCGAAGATGGAACAGTTCCGCAAGGACTCCTTCGTGGGCACCGGCCCCGAGGTCGCAGCCCGCATCACCGAATTGAAGGACCGCGTCGGCGTCGACGAGATGGCCGTCGTCACCTGGACCCACGACGAGCAGGTCCGCCGTGACAGCTACACCGAACTCGCCAAGGCCTACGGCTTCGCGCCGTGAAGTAGACTCATCTGCTTCCCCTTTGCGGAGTCCGCAAAGGGGAAGCGGGAAATTCTACCGCTGTTCCGTCCAGCTTTCGGAGAAGGCGAGCGCCGAGGTGCTGAAGGGGCGTCCCTCGCGTTCGCGCGGCCACGGCTTGCCGCGGGCCTGCTGGCCGTTCAGCGTCAGCCGGCCGGAGAGCGCCGGCACCAGAACGGTGCAGACACCGTAGGGGCGCGGGTTCGGTTCCTTGTTGGGCTCGGTGTGAATCAGCAGCGGATCGCCGATATCGTGCCAGGTGAGCGCGATCTCCGCCTCGGGTGACGACACGTACTCGGTCCAGAAGTAGCGCGGGTCGCCGGACTTGCTGAAGTCGGCGTCGATGACAGGAATCGACAGATCCTTCAGCTCGGGATTGAGCATCCCCTGCACGGTCTGCTGCAGCCAGCGCGCCATGGCGATGTTGTCGGAATAGATCCGCCAGTGGCCATGCGTCAGCTCGCTCTTGAGATAAAGCACGTGCCCGGGTCCGGCCGGGCAGAACAGGATCCGCCAGTAGCTGGCGTCGGTCGAATTGGGATCACCGTCCTTCTCGCTGAGACGAAGGAACGGGTTCTCGCCGGTCAGGACGACGCGGTGCGGGTCAGCGACGCTCATCTTCTCTCCTCTTGTGCTTCTGTCGAGGTGCGCAACCGCGATACCGGCTGGGCATTCACGATGCCCAGCCTAGCAGGAGGTCTCGCATGGGCGAAGCGCAACAAGAGGACGACGGCGTCCTCCCCGAGCCGCAGGCTCTGACTACAGAACCTGGTTACGGAGTGTGGTCTCGCCCCGCCACAGCCGGTCGAGGTTCTCGATCAGGATGTCGATGACGTTGTCTTCGTAGGCGCGCGTTTCACCCGCAGTGTGCGGCGTGATGAAGACATTGGGCAACGTCCAAAGTGGCGATGCCGCCGGCAGCGGCTCCTCCGCGGTGACGTCGAGCGCCGCCGCCCAGATCTTGTTGCCTTCCATCG
>CAIYWM010000622.1 GCA_903929895.1 uncultured Alphaproteobacteria bacterium | reverse complement strand
AGCTCCGCCTCGCTGCGGCGGCGGAACAACCAGACCATGAGCAGGCCGGTCATCGCCGGGCAGGCCAGCAGGAAGTGGGCGTAGCGCGGCAGCACGTTGGGCAGCAGGAGCGCCGAGAAGAAGCCCTGCACCGTCCCCCACTTCTCCGGGAACAGCATCAGGTTCACATTGGTGAGGAAGATCAGCGGAATGAACAGGAAGATCAGGCAGGACGCCGCGCCGATCGCGATATGGAGTCCCTTGCGGCGCTCCATCGCGTGCCAGAGATATTTGTGCGCGTAGGTGAGCAGGAAGGCCACGATCACCAGCGGGACGATCGCGATCCAGAACGTGCCGGTGAGAGCGTTCGCCGTGTAGAAATAGACCGTATAGAGCGTGTTGATGGCGAGCAGCGGCCCGACGCCCAGCACGACTGCGATGCTCTTGTTCGCGGTGATGGTCGAGGCGACCTCGTAGGCCAGCCGGTCGTAGCGGCGCTGCTTCAGGCCCTTGATCTCGTACCAGACCGAGATCAGCGCACCACCCACCATGAAGTTCACGAAGGCGATGTGCAGCAGGAAGAAGAAGACCAGCACCACGACCAGCAGCGGCTCGGGCGCCGGCATGGGCAGCGGGATGTCACGGGGGATGGGGATCTGGTTCACTTGCGTGCTCCCTGGATCGGTGCCGTTGTCTTGGCCCCCGTGCCGTCCGCGAGTTTCGCGTCACCTTCTGGGCGAACGGCGATTCCCGCCTGCTGCGCGCCCGGCACCGGCGTCTTGTTGCCCTGGAGCTGTTCGAGATAGGTGGCGAGGAAGCCCAGCTCGTCCTTGTTGCCGGGGAACGGCGGCATGTAGGGCTGGGCATTGTGCATGTTGGCGACGTAGTCGGCCGTGAGATCGGGCGTCCATCGCGCATCGCCGAACATGCGCTGCAGGTGGCCGGCCACGCCGTTGACGCCGTGCGTGGTGTGGCAGCGCGAGCAGGTGTCCATGAACACGTCCTTGCCCGTCTGCAGCCGCGCCAGCGCCGCGGTACGATCGGCCTCGGGCAGCTCGGCCGGGACGAACGTCTTCTCAGCCTCGGTCAGCGGGTTGGAGTAGGTCGCGTAGGCCAGCACGCCGTCACGCTGCAGAAGGGCGTAGTCCTCGACCCTCAGCCCGTTGGCGTACATGTACTGGCCGATGATGTAGGGCTTGCGGATGAACTCGCGCACCCGTTCGAAGTGGCCGGTCAGCCACAGGATCGCGACGAAGGGCACCACGGTGGCGACACGCGGCAACAGACCTGGCCGCTTGATCGCGATCTGCACGATGACGAGGATCGCCACGACCGTGGCCAGCGCGATCCAGAGGAAGTCGTCGAGCCAGCCGCTGAACTGCAGCGTCGGCGTGGAGACGGCGAGATTGTCCTTCATCGCCGCCGGCACCACGCTGTAGTACCAGTAGCCGCCCACGACGACGAAGGGCGCGAACAGCAGTGTCCAGATGCCGACCGCGCGCGTCGCCTCGTTGCGGAACGGATCGTTGCGACCGACGAAGAACGGGATGAGGAACAGCGCAATGATGCCGGCCATGGCCGCCGCCAGCGGCGTGCGGAAGGCGAGCTGCGGCAGGTACACGGGATTGCTGAAGCCCGCGAGCAAGGTGTTCTCGGACAGCCAGTTGCCCGGGTCCATCATGAAGCCGAGGATCGACACGATGATCGCCATCGTGATCCACGAGAACAGGCCGAGCGCGAATCCGAGCTGGATGTGGCGCCGCTTGGCCGCGCCCTCGCGCCACGACTTCCAGGTGAGTGTATAGGCGAGGATCAGGCAGACCTCGGTGATGAAGACCAGCCATTCGACGAACCACGCCCAGAAGAACACGCGGATCAGGCTGCCGATCGAGTAGGGATTGACCAGCGAGACCGAGAGCCAGATGCCGACGCCGGTGAGCGCGCCGACGGTCGTGGTCACCAGGAAACTCACGAACAGAATGCGGTAGGCGAGCCGGTCCCAGCGCGGGTCCTGCTTGCGGTGCCCGTACCATTCCATACAGGCGACCAGCGGCATCATGCCGACCGCCAGTCCGTGATTGATCAGAACGTGCAGGACGGCGATGACGGCGATCAGCCCGCGATTGCCCAAGACGTCGAGATGGAAGACCGGAAAATCCATCTCACGCGGCCTTCGCCGGGGCCGGCTTCTCGTCGGCCGGCAGCGCGAGCATCACCAGCTCGAAGCCGAAGAGCGCGATGCCCGCGAGATGCAGGGGCGATCCTGCCGGAGCGGTCACCGCGAGATGAAGCCCCACAGCACCAAGCGTCAGCGCCGCCGCGCCGGGCAGCCAGACAAGCACCCGGTCGAAGGCGGCTCGCGCGCCGGTACCGCGGCGAAAGCTCGCGCGCAAGGCGCCGCGCAGGCCGACGAGACCGGCCACAGCGAGGCACGACGCGCCGACCAGTGTGAACAGCGCCGCGCTATCGACCAGCGCCAGCAGCAGCACCAGCATCGCGATGTTGAGGACGACCGCGCGATAGGGCGCGGCGGCCAGCCAGTCAGAAATGAAGCGCACGATTCCTCCGACGAGAATGGCGCGCAATCTCGTCGCGAATGCAGGAGGGCTGTATTGGACAAAAGGTCCAAGCAACGAGGAAGGTCAGGATTCCGGAATCGTGCGGTCGATCTGCCAGGTGACGCCGGTGACCGTGGGATCGAGGCTGAGGCGGCCGACGATCTGCTCGAGCGCGGCATCGTTGCGCTTGGCGGCGACGGCCTGTGCCGTCACCGTCACCTTGGACGTATCGGCAATATCCTCGCTGTCGAGCCGGCGCAGGCCGAGACCCGCCTGCGCCAGCGCGTTCAGCAGCAGCGATCGCATCTGCGCCTCCTCGGCGCCGCGGCAGACGACCTCGACGGTGTAGTGCGTCTCGGCGTTGCTGCTGGTCACGAGGCGGCTGTTCACGCGCCGTATGAGAGGCCGCAGGACGAGGTTGGTGGCGATCACCATGCCGGCCGCCAGCAGCGCCGGGCCGCCATGCCCCGCCCCCGCCATCGTGCCGACCATCGCCGAGCACCACAGCGTCGCCGCGGTGTTGAGCCCGTGCACGTTGACGCCCTCGCGCAGGATGACACCCGCGCCCAGGAAGCCGATGCCGGTCACGACCTGCGCGGCCACACGCGTCGGATCGCCGGCGCCGACCAGTCCGGAGAAGGTGACGAAGCCCGCCGCGCCCAGCGCCACCAGCGCGTTGGTGCGCAGGCCCGCCATCTTCTGGTTCCATTGGCGCTCGAACCCGATGGCCGAGCCCAGCAGCAGCGCCACGCCGAGACGCAGGGCGGTCTCGCCGAGTTCAAACAGGTCGAAATGCATCACTCGTCCTTGTCGCGCGGTGTCAGCCCGGATTGTCCAGGCTGAACACGTCGCTCACCTCATCGTAGGCGAAAATCTCGCCGAAGCGGCCCCACGAGGTGACGGTCCGCAATGTCTGCGCGGCGAAGGACTCGGACATATGATCCTCGAGCTCACCGCGGAACCGGCTACCCGGCGCGCGATGCGTGCCGCGCTCGTCCAAGACGCGGCGGATATGGCCCGCCAGCGGCACGTAGTTCAGGAGATGCTGGGCGAACAGCTTCTTGCGGGCATCGGGCTCGAAACCGACGAACTGTTGTCCCGGCTCGGTGAGCTTGATGTCGCCCTCCGCCAGCTCGGCGAAACGCAGCAGCTGCAGGACCTCGGCGACCGGGAACAGGTCGTCGACCTCCATATGCAGGTCGCCCGCCAGCTCCGGCAGGCCGGCGTGGCCCTCGTGCGGTGCAGCAGCCACCGCCTCCATCAGGCCTGCGATCATGTTGGGCGAAACCCTCGGCAGCAGCATGGCGAGGCCGGTCCCGAAGAAATGGCCCGGGCTCGTCTTGCCCCCAGCCCGCTCCGTCATGGTGGAATAGAGATCCTCGACGATCTGCCGGAACGCAGGATCAAGCCGGTTGCGAGGATGGGGCAGCTCGATCTTGATCTCCGCCGCGACGTGGCCGGGATTGGAGCCAAAGACCAGCACACGGTCCGACAGCAGGACCGCTTCCTCGATATTGTGCGTGACGACGGCGATCGCCGAGATTGGCAGGCGGCCCTCGATCCACAGATCCATGAGGTCGGTGCGCAGCGTCTCGGCGGTCAGCACGTCGAGGGCCGAGAAGGCTTCGTCCATCAGCAGCACGGTGGGCTGCACCACGACAGCGCGCGCGATGCCGACCCTCTGCCGCATGCCGCCGGACAGTTCCTTCGGGTAGGCGCTCTCGTAGCCGTCGAGGCCGATCAGATCGATGGCGGCCAGCGCGCGGCGCTTGCGCTCGGCCGGACCGACGCCCTGCGCCTCGAGGCCGATCTCGACATTCTGCAGCACCGTGAGCCAGGGGAAGAGCGCGAAGGACTGGAACACCATCGCGACTTCCGGCGACGGGCCGACCACGCTCTTGCCCGCGATCGTCACCTCGCCCCCGGTTGCCGGCATCAGGCCGGCGAGGATGCGCAGCAGCGTCGTTTTCCCGCAGCCGGAGCGGCCGAGGAACGAGACGATTTCGTTCTTGCCCAGCGTCAGGCAGACATCGTCGAGAACGAGCAGATCCTCGCCGCTCCCCTTGGGATAGACCTTGCGTATGTGGTCGACGCTGACCAGCGTGCGGTCGGCCACGGATATCATCGTGTCCATTCGGTCTCTCCTACTCGAGCCTGAAGCGGTTCTCGGCGAGGCGGTAGAGCGGCCGCCACAGGATGCGGTTGCACGTGGTCACCATCAACGCCATGACCACGATGCCCAGCACGACGCGCGGAAAGTCGCCGGCGGTCGTGGCGTCGGCGATATAGGCGCCCAGTCCCTCGGCCCGCAGATGGGTGTCACCCCAGCTCACCACCTCGGCAACGATGCTGGCGTTCCAGGAGCCGCCGGCGGCGGTCAGCGCGCCGGTCACGTAGTAGGGAAGGATCGCCGGGACACCGACCTTGCGCCACCATGACCAGGAGCGGATGCGAAAGAGCGCTGCCGCGTCGCGCAGGTCGGTCGGAATGGCGCTCGCGCCGGCGATCACGTTGAACAGGATGTACCACTGGGTGCCCAGGATCATCAGCGGGCTCAGCCAGATGTTGGGATCGAGCCGCAGGCTCACGATCGCCACCACGGCCACCGGAAACACGACGTTCGCCGGGAAGGCCGCGAGGAACTGGGCGACCGGCTGCAGGCTCGTCGCGAGACGCGGGCGCAGCCCGATCCACACGCCGATCGGGACCCAGATGAGGCTGGCCAGCGCGATGAGGACCAGCACCCGGGTCAGCGTCAGAAGTCCGTCGAACAGGGCGATGCGCAGGTCGTCGAAGCCCAGGGTCGTGCGGGTGTACAGTACGATGTGCCAGAGCGCATAGCCTGCCAGCACGAGCAGAACCGCGATCCAGATCCTCTCGCCGGTGCGCGACGGCGTACCGAATTTCGGTTTGACCGGCGCGCGCGTCAGCGGCGTCGGCAGCAGTGAGATCCGGTCGGCGACCGAGGCGGCGCCCCGGACCAGATGCGGCCGCACCCGGCTGCGGCGCCAGAAATCGTAGAGCCACGAACGCGGCTGCGACTCGGCTGCCTGCTGCTCGAACCGGAACTTGTCGGCCCAGGCGACGATCGGGCGGAAGATCAGCTGGTCATAGGCCAGGATGACGGCGGCCATCATGGCGATGGCGAGTAGCACCGCGTTGAGGTCGCGGGCCTGGATCGCCAGCGCCAGCCAGGAGCCGATGCCCGGCAGCATCACCGTGGTGTCGCCGACCGTGATCGCCTCGGAGGCGACGACGAAGAACCAGCCGCCCGACATCGACATCATCGTGTTCCAGATGAGACCCGGTGCGGCGAAGGGTACGTCGAGCCGCCAGAAGCGCAGCCACGGCGAGAAGCGATAGTGACGGGCGACCTCGTCGAGGTCGCGCGGCACGGTGCGCAGCGACTGGTAGAAGCTGAAGGCCATGTTCCAGGCCTGGGCGGTGAAGATGGCGAAGATCGCCGCGCATTCCGCACCGAGCACGCTGCCGGGGAAGAGCTGCAGGAAGAACGTCACGGTGAAGGTGAGGAAGCCCAGAACCGGCACCGACTGCAGGATGTCGAGCGCCGGGAGGATGACCAGCTCGGCCTTGCGGTTGCGCGCGGCGAGCGTCGCCACCACGAAGGTGAAGACCAGCGAAGCGATGATCGCGGCGAACATGCGCAGCGTGGTGCGCAGCGCGTATTCCGGGAGGCGGGCGACATCAAGCGTGACGGGTTCGGTCGAGAGCCGGATGGCCGGCGCGCTCATCTCGCGGAAGCCGTGGGCGACCAGCACGAAGACGCCGACCACCAGCACGAAGATGATCGCGTCGTAGAGGTTGGGCCGGAAGCCGGTCCCGGCGACGCCAAGCGGCGTGTTGGCCTGGCGGCCCTGGTCAGGTCTGGAGACGAGCATGTGCTTTTTCCCGATGATCCGCAGGCGCGCAGGGGACGGGCTCGCTGCCATAGGCCCGCTGCTCCGCACCGTCAATCGGACGCGGTCCGGCGGCGGCCGGGCTGCGATCCGGCACTCTCCCCGTACCACCCATCGCCTCCTTCTAGGCTGGGAGGCTTTCGGTTTCGTGAACGCGAGAAGCCACGCGGCCCGGCTCGTACGGCCCGCGTTCGAGCTAAATCAGTAGATCGACGGCTCGGCCACCGGCGCGCCGAAGCCGGTTTCGAGGAAATCGAAGTCGCAGCCCTCGTTGGCCTGCTTGATGT
>CAIYWM010000621.1 GCA_903929895.1 uncultured Alphaproteobacteria bacterium | reverse complement strand
TAACCCTTGCGGCTCGAAGAATAGGTCGCGGATGCGGCACCGCCCGTGACGCCGTGCCAGGACCGGCTCATCGCCACGATCTCGTGACGGCCGGTCACCAGCTTGGCCATGCGCAGGGCCGCCTCGTTCGACTCGCCGCCGGTCGAGACCAGCAGCACGCGGTCGAGTTTTCCGGGCGATACCTTGGCGATCAGCGCTGCCAGCTCGACGACGGGCCGCGACAGGATCGTCGAGTAGAGATGGTCGAGTTCGCCGACATAGCGTCGCGCCACCTCGACGATTTCCCGATGGCTGTGGCCCAGGATGGCGCTCATCTGGCCCGAGGTGAAATCGAGGATCTTCCGCCCATCGGCATCGGTGAAGAAGTTGCCGGCCGCGCTCTCGGCGATCAGCGGCGAGAAGGCGCCGCCATAGCGGACCAGGTGGGCACGGGCCTTGGCCCAGAAATCGGGATCGGCGTTCTTGCTCATGCGGCGATGGCCTCCAGAGCGGCTCTGACCAGCGGCATGCGGTCGTTGCCGAAAAACATGTCGTTGCCGACGAAGATCGTCGGGCTGCCGAAACCGCCGCGGGCGATCAGTTCGTCGGTGTTGGCGCGCAGCCGCGCCTTGCAAGAATCGGTCTCGATGCCGGCGAAGAAGCGCTGGCGCTCGATGCCGGCCTTCAGGGCGATGTCGGCCAGCACGTCTTCCCTCGCCAGGTCGCGATCTTCTCCCCAATAGGCCTCGAAGGCCGCGGTCGCGTAAGGGGCGAGTTTGCCTACGTCGAGGGCCACGAAGGCGCCGCGCATGCACTTCACGCTGTTCACGGGAAAGACCGTCGGCGGGAATTTGATGGCGAGCCCGTAGAGACGCGCCCAGTCCTGCATGTCCTTCTGCATGTAGGCCTGCTTCAACGGGTTGGGCCTGGCGCGGCTCTCGTAGACGGTCTGGTTCACGGCGTTAAAGACGCCGCCGACCAGGATCGGCTTCCAGACGATCTGCGCGCGCGTTTCCTGCGCCAGCGGCTGGATCGCGTGGAAGGCGAGATAGGTCCACGGGCTGGAACAATCGAAGTAGAAGTCGAGCTGGCGCGCCATTTCGTCCCCCTGAATGCCGGTTCGCCTTGTCGTTGCCATACATGGCGCGTATCTTGCAAATCCATGACGGTACCGGCTGGCCAGTGTAGAGAAATGGGCCCTAAAAAGATCGCCATCGTCGTGCATCAGGAGCATTCGCGGCCCGGACGGGTCGGCGCACTGCTTGAGAAGCGCGGTTACGAACTTCACAGGCTTTGCCCCAATCTGGGCTGCAATCTGCCCGAGGACATGTCCGACTATGCGGGCGTGGTGGTCTTCGGCGGTCCCATGTCCGCCAATGATTGCGGCACCTTGGCCGGCATCAAGTGCGAACTCGAGTGGATACCCAAGGTGGTCGACGCCGGCGTTCCCTTTCTCGGGTTGTGCCTGGGCGCCCAGCTCCTGACGCGGGCCGCCGGCGGTCGGGTGGCGCCGCATCCCGAGGGTGTCGTCGAGATCGGCTATGTCGAAGTCGAGCCGACCGAAGCGGGCCGCGCCTGGTTCAGGTCCCCGATGAAAGTCTATCAGTGGCACCGTGAGGGCATGACCATCCCGGATTGCTGCGAGCTGCTGGCGACAAACGAGCGCTATCCCGTGCAGGGCTTCCGATGCGGTCCCAACGCGTTCGGTTTCCAGTTCCATCCCGAGGTGACGCTCGAGATGAAGACCATCTGGACGTTGAAGGCTGCCGAGCGCCTGAAGATGCCGGGCGCGCAACAGCGTGGTGTCCATCTGTCCATGCATGCCCTCTACGATCCGCCGCTCGACCGATGGATCAACGGCTTCCTCGATCGCTGGCTTGCCACCGATCAGCGGGTCGCGCCGGCGTCGAAGGCAGTTCCCGTCATCGAGACCGAGTTCGCTGCCGCCGCCGACTAGCCACGCGATGGTCCTGCGCCCGCCCTTGGGCTAGTGTCTCCGTCAAATCCAGAGGAGACGCTGAATGATATCGGGTGCGCTGATTTTCGTGCTGGCCGTCGTCCTCGTGGCGCTGGTGCTGATCTTCGCCGGCGTCAAGACGGTAACCCAGGGCACCAACTGGACCATCGAACGGTTCGG
>CAIYWM010000620.1 GCA_903929895.1 uncultured Alphaproteobacteria bacterium | reverse complement strand
CACACCAGGTTCCGGGCGAAGCCGGCTTCGTCCTGACGGGCACGGTCTATGCCGTGTTCGACACCCAGGGCGCAACACTGGGCGCGCTCAACTGTTTCGCCTTCACCAGCCTGTTTACCACGCCTTCGGTGCTGGCCCTGGGAACCGCGCTGGTAGTCGTGCCCGAAGCTGTCGATGTCGAACTGATTGGCGCGCTGCCACCGGGACTGACCAGCAAGGATCTGACCTTTCATTTGCACGCCACATACGGCGAGGCGCTGATCGGCCGCGTGCTGGAGTTTCGCGGCCCGGGCGTGGCGAGCCTCTCGGTGGACCAGCGCCTGGGCGTGGCCAATGCGGCCAACAACCTGGGCGCTCTCACCATGATCTTTCCGGGCGACGAGGTTCTGGCCGACTGGCTGGCGCCCAGGGTCCGCGAACCATACGCATTCGTCGCTCCCGATCCCGGAGCGACCTATGTCGAGCATCTGACTATCGATCTCGGCGACGTGCCGCCCCTGGTATCGGGACCAGACAGCATCGAGAAGATTTGTGGACTCGGCGAAGTTATCGGACTTCGGGTGGATGCGGCCTATATCGGGTCGTGCTCGGCCGGGCGGCTCGACGATCTCGCGCTTGCCGCCGCCGTGCTCGAAGGGCGCACGCTCGATCCTGCTGTGCGTTTCGTGGTCACGCCGATCTCGACCGAAGTGATGCGCGTGGCGAGCGAGCGCGGCATCATCAACACGCTGGTCGCCGCCGGCGCGATGGTGACTCCGCCGGGGTGCGGCGCGTGCTACATCGGCAACCAGTCGCCACTGGTGTTGGCCGAGGGTGAACGCTGCATCGCCTCATCGGTCTCCAACGATCCGGGCCGGATGGGCGCCAAGTCGGCTGAAATTTACCTGTCGAACCCCGCCGTCGTCGCGGCTTCGGCCATCGAAGGACGCATCGCCGACCCGCGCACATATCTTCAGCATACAAGGAAAGTGATCTCGTGATCCTCGAAGGCCGCGTCTGGAGATATGCCCAGCAGGTCCGGGCAACCGACCTGGTGCCGTCGCGCTATGATTTTCTCAAGTTGACCGACTGGACCGAATGCTCGACCCACGTGCTCGAAGACCTGGATCCGGGGTTCGTCGATAAAATGCAGCGAGGCGACCTGATTGTCGGCGGCCAGGGCTTCGGCGCGGGCCATGCGCACTATTTCCAGCAGGCTTTCGAAGGGCCGCGCTGGCTTGGCGTCGGCGGCTATCTGGCGGACAGTTTCGATCCGATCTTCATGGTCTCGGCGATCGGCGCGGGGATGCCGTGCTGGAGCGTGCCGGGCATCCTGGATTTCGTCGGCACCGGCGACCGGATTCGCTGCGATCTGGCGTCGGGCCGAATCGACAACCTCACCTCGGGCACCAGCGCGCAGTACCGCTCCGTCGCACCCGAAGTCGTCGAAGTGCTCGAGGCGGGAGGTCTCGACAAATTGACGGTGCAGAAGCTGGGGCTTGGCGCCAAGGCCTGAACCCTCGATTTGGCCGCACGTTGCACACCAATGCCGGCATGAACACAAGGAACCCAATGTTGTGAGTACATATCAGGAGATCGTCATCGAACGTCGTGATGGCGTGGCCGTCTTGACGCTGAACGCTCCGCAGCGGCGCAATTCGCTCACCGAGGCGATGGCCTCGGAGTTGCTCGATGCCT
>CAIYWM010000619.1 GCA_903929895.1 uncultured Alphaproteobacteria bacterium | reverse complement strand
GCGTGAGATCCTTCGCTGCGCTCAGGATGACAAGAGTAAGTAGCGTCGCGTCTAATTCAGCGCGAACGGGAAGTACTTCTCGTTGATCTTCTTGTAGGTGCCGTCGGCCACCATCTCGCCGAACGCCTTGTTGAGCGCCTCGCGCAGCTTGGCGTCTTCCTTGCGCAGGCCCGCCGCGACGCCGACGCCCAGGGTCTGCGTGTCCTTGATGTCCTGGCCGACCAGCTCGCAGCACTTGCCCGCGGGCTTCTGGCTCCACAGCCAGAGCTGCGCCTTGTCGCCGAACACCGCATCGACCTCGTCATTGGCCAGTCCGGCGAGGGCTTCCTGGATCGAGGCGTAGCGCTTGAGCTGGGCGGAGCGGCGGAAGCTCTTGTCGGCCCAGTCGGCGTGCATGGAATCCCGCACGATGCCGATGCGCTTGTTGCGCAGCAGCGACGGTGGCCCGTCATAGGGCGCGCCCTTGGGGGCGATGAAGGCGCCGGGCGACAGGTAGTAGCGGCGTGACAGGCCCATGCGCTGGCGCCGCTCGCGCGTCACTTCCATCGACGACATGATGATGTCGAACTTCTTGTTCAGCAGTCCGGGGATGAGCTCGTCCCATTTGAGCGCGACGAACTCGCACTCCGCCTTGATGCGCTGGCAGGCTTCCTGCGCCAGCTCCATCTCGAAGCCGGCCGGCAGGCCCTTGCGGTCGAGATAGTTAAAGGGCGGGAAGGCGCCCTCGGTGGCGATCGTGATCTTGAAGGCGGGCGGCGTGAAGGGCGACTTCGGCCCCGGCTTCGCGGCCGGTGCCGCGGGCTTGGCGGCCGGTGCGGGCTTTGCCGGCGGTTTCTGCTGGGGCTGGGCCGGCGGCTGTTGCTGCTGTGCCGACGCGACGCCTGTCATCGCGACCATCGCCAGGAGACTGAGCAGCAGCCTCATGCGACCAGCCGCTCCAGCAGCGCGTTGAGCCGCTGCCGGCCCTCGGATGTCGCGCGCAGATGGGTGGAGTCGACCTCGAGGAAGCCTGCCCGCACCAGCGGTTCGAGCCGTGCCGCGTCGATCGCTTCAACCGGGTCGACGCCGGTGACGGAAGCAAAGGTGGCGCGGTCGATGCCGTCGGCCAGCCTCAGTCCCATCATCAGTGCCTCCTCCACCAGATCCTGCCCCTCGACCGTCGACGTCTCCGCCGTGCCGTGGCCCGTCCGCTCGACGGACTCCAGCCAGGCTTCCGGTCCGCTCGACCGGCGGGTCGCCTTCTTGGCGCGTCCCTCGGCAAAGCGGCCATGGGCGCCCGGCCCGATGCCGACGTAATCCTGATACCGCCAATAGATCAAATTATGGCGGCAGGCAGCCCCCGGCCGCGCGTGATTGGAAATCTCGTAAGCCGGGAGCCCGGCTTGTTCGAGCCGCGCCTGCGTGTGCTCGAACATGGCGGCGGAAGCTTCTTCATCAGGCAAGACGAAGGTGCCGCGGGCATGGTCGGTGAAGAAGCGCGTCCCGCGTTCGATGGTGAGCTGGTAGAGCGACAGATGCTCGCCGGCCAGGGTGAGCGCCCGTTCCAGCTCTTCTGCCCACGCCTCCGGCGTCTGGCCCGGACGTGCATAGATCAGGTCGAAGGAATGGCGCGCGAAATGACGTCGCGCCGTGGCGAGCGCTTCCAGCGCCTCGTCCGTGGAATGCTCGCGGCCGAGGAATTTCAGGGATGCCGCATCGAGCGCCTGCACGCCCAGCGACACGCGATTGACGCCGGCCTCGGCCAGGGCGGCGAAGCGGCCGGCCTCTACCGAGGTCGGGTTGGCTTCCAGGGTGATCTCGATCTCGGGCGCACTATCCCAGAGTTCGCGCGTTCGCGCGATCAGGGCGGCGACGGTCTCGGGCTCCATCAGCGAGGGCGTGCCGCCGCCGAAGAACATCGTCTCGACCCGCCGGTCCGGGGCCTCGCTTGCGGCATGTTCGAGCTCGCGCAAAAGGGCCGTCCGCCAGCGCGCCTGCTCGACGCCGTCACGCACATGACTGTTGAAATCGCAGTAGGGGCACTTCGATTTGCAGAAGGGCCAGTGGACATAGACGCCCAGGGGCGCCCGGCTCATCCGAAGCAGGCCTCGACCATCATCCGGAAGGCGCGGCCGCGATGGCTGATGGCGTTCTTCTCGGCGTCCGACATCTCGGCCGTGGTACGCGTCTCGCCCACCGGCTGGAAGCAGGGGTCGTAGCCATGGCCGCCGGTGCCGCGCGTCGGCCAGACGATGGCGCCGTCGAGCGTGCCATGGAACAGCTCGACATGCTCGTCGGGCCAGGCTAGCGCCAGCACGCAATGGAAGGTCGCGAGGCGCGCCGCGTCCGTCTGCGGCACGTGACGCGCTGCCAGCTCGTCCTGGATGCGGCGCATGCCGACCATGGCGTCGCGCGTCGGCCCTTCCCAGTCGGCCGTATAGACGCCGGGCTGGTGATCGAGCGCATGCACGCTGAGACCGGAATCGTCGGCAAGCGAGGGCAGGCCGCTCCCTCGCACCGCCGCCAGCGCCTTCAGGGTCGCATTGTCCTCGAAGGTCGTTCCGGTCTCGTCGGGCGCCGGCAGGCCGAGATCGCCGGCCGAGACGATCTCGACGCCGAACGGGGACAGCATGGAGCGGATCTCGCCCGCCTTGCCGCGATTGTGGGTCGCCACAACCAGCCTGGGGAGGGCGAAGCGCCGCGCCATCAGCTCTTCCCGAGGGCCAGCTTCTGCAGGGCCACCAGTTCGCCGATGCCCTTCTTGGCCAGGGTGAGCAGTTCGTGGAACTGCGCCTCGGTGAACGGGTCCTTCTCGGCCGTGCCCTGCACCTCGACGATGCCGCCGGTGCCGGTCAGCACGAAGTTGGCGTCGGCGTCGGCCTTGGAATCCTCGGGATAGTCGAGATCGAGGACGGCGGTGCCCTCCCACAGCCCGCACGAGACGGCCGCGACCGTGCCCGTCAGCGGATTGGCCGCCAGCTTGCCGTCCTTGATCAAGCGCTCGAAGGCATAGTGCAGCGCCACCCAGGCGCCGGTGATGCTGGCGGTGCGTGTGCCGCCATCGGCCTGCAGCACGTCGCAGTCGATGTTGATCTGGCGTTCGCCCATGGCCTGCAGGTTCACGACAGCGCGGAGCGAGCGGCCGATCAGGCGCTGGATCTCCTGCGTGCGGCCCGATTGCTTGCCGCGTGCGGCCTCACGGTCCGTGCGGGTATGGGTCGAGCGCGGCAGCATGCCGTATTCGGCCGTCACCCAGCCCTTGCCGCTGTTGCGCATCCAGGGCGGCACCTTCTCGTCGACCGAGGCGGTGCAGAGGACATGGGTGTCGCCGAACTTGACCAGGCACGACCCCTCGGCGTGACGGGAAAAGCCGGGTTCCAGGGAAACCGGGCGAAGCTGGTCGGGGGCGCGGCCTGATGGGCGCATTTATTTCTCCTGAGGGGCGGGCGGCCGGTGTAGCGCCCGAACGTTGGCGAATCCAGCCACGATCCCTTGTTTCGAGGCCGACGCTGAGGCCGGCGTTCATTGACCACCCTGCCCACACTACCTACATTTTTTCCATGGCGATCCACCGCATCGGCATTTCCGGGGGCGCCCTTGCCGAGCCCTCCACAGGACAGCGTGCCGCCTCCGTGGCGGAACTCAACGATCGCGCGCGCGAGGTGCTGCGCCACGTGGTGGAAGGCTATGTCGAGACCGGCGAGCCCGTCGGCTCGCGCGCGCTGACCCGCAAGCTCACCGAGACGCTGTCGCCGGCCACCATTCGCAACATCATGGCGGACCTGCAGGATGCCGGGCTGCTCTATGCCCCGCATACCTCGGCCGGGCGGTTACCGACCGACGCCGGGCTAAAGCTGTTCGTGAACGGCCTGCTCGAGGTCGGCAACGTCTCCGAGGAGGAGCGCGAGTCGATCGAGGCGCGCTGCGCCACGTCGGGCCGCACCGTGACCGAGGCGCTGGAGCAGGCGACGGCGATGCTCTCGGGCCTGTCGCGCTGCGCCGGCCTCGTGATGGCCCCCAAGACCGAGCAGCCGCTGAAGCACATCGAGTTCGTCAATCTCGGCCCCGGCCGTGCGCTGGTCGTCACGGTGACGCAGTCGGGTCATGTCGAGAACCGCGTCATCGACACGCCCATCGGCATGCCGCCCTCGGCGCTGACCGAAGCCAGCAACTACCTCAATGCGCGGCTGAGCGGACGTACCTTCGACGAGGCACGGCGGCTGATCCTCGAGGACATCAAGCTGAAGCGCGCCGAGCTGAACGACCTCACCGCGCCGGTGATCGAATCGGGTCTCGCGACCTGGTACGGCGAACCGAGCGGCGGCGGGTCGCTGATCGTGCGCGGCCAGGCGCGCCTGCTGGAGGACATCACGGCGATCGAGGATCTGGAGCGGGTGCGTATCCTGTTCGACGCGCTGGAGCGCGGCGAGAGCTTCGTGCGCCTGCT
>CAIYWM010000618.1 GCA_903929895.1 uncultured Alphaproteobacteria bacterium | reverse complement strand
CGAAATCGTACCAGTCCAGCACGTTGCCGATCGCGCCCGCCGCAATGACGCGGCGCGTGTTGCCCTGCTTCATCCCCGCTCCCCCGAGCCTCGGACCGGCCGAACGATAAGCCGTAGACGAACGCCCGATCCTCGAGATCGATGGCCGGAAAGACGTTCTTCTCGTTCCAGTAATCCTGCGTGTGCTGCCACTCCGGCTTGTCGCCGCGCTTGGGCAGCAGATGCATGCCGCGCATCAGGTAGCCCGGATTGAAATTCTCCGGATCGATCCAGGGCAGCAGCTGCATGCCCTTGTCCTCGGGCCGCAGGGCGACCTCGACCTTGCGGGCCTGGTGCTTGTCCATGTGGTCCAGCAGGCGGCAGACGAAGTCGCCGACCAGGTCGGCGCGCAAGGTCCAGCTCGCGCGGAAGTAGCCGAACACCCAGACCATGTTGGGCACGCCGGTGAACATCATGCCGCGATAGGTCACGGTATCGGCAAAGTCGACCGGCTTGCCGTCTACCGCGAAGGCGATGTCGCCCATCACCGACAGGTGGAAGCCGGTCGCCGTCACGATGATGTCGGCCTCGAGCACCTTGCCCGACTTGAGCAGGATGCCTTCCGGCACGAAGCGGTCGATCTCGTCGGTTTCGACCGAGGCCTTGCCGGCGCGGACGGCCTTGAAGAGGTCGCCGTCGGGTACGAACGCGATGCGCTGCTGCCAGGGCCGGTAGCTCGGCGTGAAATGCGGCTCCATCGGGAAGTCCGGTCCGACATGGGCGCGAACGCCGGCCAGCAGCTCGGCCCGCACCTTGTCGGATTCCTCGAAGGCCCGCCGGGTGAACACCGACTGGTCGTGCAGGATCTTGCGGCGGACGATCTCGTGGATCCATTCCTCGTCGACCTCGAGCTGACGCAGCGTCTCGGCGAGCTCGATGGCATTGCGGCCCGGGATGAAATAGGTCGGCGTCCGCTGGAGCATCGTCACATGGCCGGCCTTGTCGGCCATCGCCGGGATGACCGTCGCCGCGGTCGCCCCGGAGCCGATCACGACGATCTTCTTGCCCGTGTAATCTAGGTCTTCCGGCCAGGTCTGAGGATGCACGATCCGGCCCTTGAAGGTCTCCGTGCCCTTCCATTCCGGCGTGTAGCCGACGGAATGCCGGTAGTAGCCCTGGCACATCCAGAGGAAGTTGGCGGTAAAGCGGACCGCCTCACCCGTATCGGTGCGAACGCCCTCGATGGTCCATAGATCGTCCTTGCTCGACCAGGTGGCCGAGTCAATGCGGTGCCGGTAGCGGATATGCCGCGCCAGGTCGTTCTCTTCGATGACCTCGCCCATGTAGGTCTTGATCTCTTGCGCGGTGGCGATCGGCTTGCCCTTCCACGGCTTGAAGCGATAGCCGAACGTGTGGAGGTCGCTGTCGGAGCGGATGCCTGGATACTTGTGGGTCAGCCAGGTGCCACCGAAGCTCTCCTGCGTCTCCAGGATAACGAAGCTGCGATCGGGCATCTGGTGGGTCAGATGATAGGCGCCGCCGATGCCGGAAATGCCGGCGCCGACGATGAGGACATCGAAATGCTCGGTCCTGGTGGCCGCGGGCCGCGCAAGGGTGGTATCCGGCATGGGAAGGCTCTTTCCTCGCTGATAATCTAGCGCCAGTCTTGCTTGAACATGAGCGTCGAAGCCAGCCCCCAAATGCCACGCGTCGAAACCGGCCGGAAACGCCACGGCGTCCTGTCGGCCTTTGCCGTCGTGGCCGGCCTCATCGTCGGGATCTGCCTCGCCGAGGGCCTGACCCGCCTGCTCTTCCCCGCCTTCGATCCTTCCGGTCGCTTCGAATTCACCTATCAAGTGGGGTCTTTGCTCCTCGGCAGGCCCGGCACCGAGGCCCGCCAGATCAAGAATACCGGCGACTATGACGTCGCTGTCCGCATCAATTCACACGGACTGCGCGACGCTAACGACGTGGCGACCGCCGGTTCCGACGACATCCTCGTCGTCGGCGATTCCTTCACCTGGGGCTGGGGCGTCGAGGCCCAGGACCGCTTTTCCGACCAGCTCCAGATCCTCACCGGCCGGCGCACCTTCAACCTCTCGACCCCCACGGACCTGGACGGATACGCGGCCCTCCTCGCCTATGCCAAGACGCTGGGCTCGAGGGCGGGCCGTGTCGTCATCGCGGTCTGCATGGAGAACGATCTCCACCTGTATGGAGGCGCCCAGCCGGATGGACAGCCGTCCGACAGCGGCGGCGCACTCAAGGACTGGCTGGCGAGCCATTCGGCCCTCTATCTCCTCGCCGTCACCACCGTCCAGCAGACGCCGTGGCTGCGAGACATCGCCGTGCAGGCCGGCCTGATCGTGCCGAACTTCGAGGGGATTGCGAAGAACGACTACGACCCCGCGGTCATCGACTCGTCGGCCGACAGGCTCCGGGACATCGCGGAACGCTATCGCGCGCTCGTTGTGCTCATCCCGTCGCGAGCCCTCTGGGTCGGCAACTCCCGTTCCCGGGCCGTCGAGGAGCGCGTTCATACGGCCTTCGTCGTCGCCCTCCAGCGCCGCGGCATCGACGTGCTGGACCTGCAGCCGGTCCTGGAGGCACAACTTGCCCCGCTCGCCTACCACTTCGCCAATGACGGCCACTGGAATGTCCGCGGTCATGCCCTGGCCGCCCATGCCATCAGCCAGCATCTCGCCCGCTAACGGAAGAACGCCCCATGCATGACAAGGTCGACGTCCTGATCATCGGTTCCGGCGCCTCGGGGGCGGCGGTGGCCTGGAGCCTCGCCGACACGAAGATGCGCATCCTCTGTCTCGAACAGGGCGATTGGGTGAAGCCCACGGACTATCCGACCAACGGCCGGGACTGGGAGGCCCGCCTGTTCGGCGACTTCGCCATCAATCCGAACCGCCGGGCGCGCGAGACGGACTATCCGATCAACAACGGCACCTCGCCCATCCAGGTGGTGAACTTCAACGGCGTCGGCGGCAGCACCATCATGTACACGGCGCATTATCCGCGCCTGCATCCGTCGGACTTCAGGGTGAAGACGCTGGACGGCGTGGCCGACGACTGGCCCGTCGATTATCAGACGCTGGAGCCGTTCTTCGCCGAGAACGACCGCATGACGGGCGTCGCCGGGCTCGAGGGAGACCCTGCCTACCCGCACCATGTGCTGCCGATGCCGCCGTTGCCGCTCGGCAAGACCGGCAAGTGTTTCGGCGAGGCGATGAACAAGCTCGGCTGGCACTGGTGGCCCTCGGACTCCGCGATCGCTACGACCGAATATGACGGCCGCGCGCCCTGCATCAATCTCGGCCACTGCACGCCGGGCTGCGCCCAGGGCGCCAAGGCCAGCACCGACGTCACCTACTGGCCGCACGCGATCCGCGCCGGCGTCGAGCTGCGGACCCGCGCGCGCGTCCGCGAGATCACGGTCGGCCCCGACGGGCTCGCGAGCGGCGCGATCTACTACGACGCCGAGGGCAAGGAGCATTTCCAGCCGGCCGAGATGGTCATTGTGGCCTGCAACGGCATCGGCACGCCCCGCCTCTTGCTCAATTCGCAATCCGGGAAGTTTCCCAACGGGATCGCCAATTCGAGCGGGCTTGTGGGCAGGAATCTGATGTTTCACCCGTTCGCCCACACCTACGGCTATGTCGATGAGCCGATCGATGGAAACACTGGCGCGCAGCTGTCGCTGTGGAGTCAGGAATTCTACGAGACCGACAAGACCCGCGGCTTCGTGCGCGGCTACACGCTGCAGCTCCACCGCGGCGCTGGCACGATCGTCGACGCGATCGCCAACACCGCGCGCGGCTTCCTCCCGTGGGGCGAGGCGCATCACGACGTGTACCGCACCATCTTCAACCGCAAACTCGGCCTCTCGGCGATCTGCGAGGACCTGCCCGAGGAGCACAACCGGGTGACGCTCGACCCGGTGCTGAAGGACAGCAACGGCATTCCCGCGCCGAAGATCGAGTACACGCTGAGCGACAACACGAGGAAGATGATCGCCCACGGCGTTGCCCGCTCGAAGGACATCCTCGAGGCGGCCGGCGCGAAGAACATCGGTGGCGAGGCGCCGATGCTCAATGCCGGCTGGCACCTTATGGGCACGGCCCGCAT
>CAIYWM010000617.1 GCA_903929895.1 uncultured Alphaproteobacteria bacterium | reverse complement strand
GCGGGCGTTGCCGCGGGTGCCGGCGGCGCTGCCGCTGCAGGGGCCGGCGCTGCTGGCACGGGGGCCGGTGCGGCGATCGTCGGGGCGTTTGGCGTGGAGGCGGACTTGCCGGCCGGTGCGGCATAGGCGGCGCTGGCCTTCTCGATATCGCGCGGTTTGCTGCGACTCGTCGTCAGTTCGGGAACGGCGACGACGCGGCTTTTGATCGGTCCCGGCGGGGGCGGCGGCAGGGCGGCGGCTGCCCTGGTCTGCCGAGCCGGAGCAGAGGTCTGCGGAGGAGTAGCCGGGCGCGACGCCTGCGCCGGGCTGCGAGACGACCACGGATTGAAAGCCGGACCGACGACCGGACCGGGGCCGACTGCATCAGCGGCCGGGGGCGATGTGTATTGCGGCAGCGGTCCGCCCGTCAGGCCGGCGCCCGAATAGGGGTTGAAGGCGGTGACGTTCTGCCCGTGGGCCGCGAACGACGCCACGCCGACGCCGATCACGGCGAGGGCAAGGCTGCGCGCAGCGACCGAAGAGGGGGGCATAACCGATTGCCTTTCCAAGGGATTTGGCGGATCGACCATAACGAATGGTCGCTCCGCGCTCAACCGCTCGCGGCACTGCAGTAGAGAATGAACCGACGCCCGACAGGCCTGATCGTGGCTGCGACGCTCGCCGGTCGGACGGCGATGGGGATCAGGCCTGGGACAGGATCTCGACCATCGGATCGCGCAGGCCGAAGTTGCTGGCCAGGAGGGACGGGCCGCCGAGTTCATAGGGCTGGCCCGCGATGTCACCCACGAGACCACCGGCCTCGCGCACCATCAGGATGCCTGCCGCGACGTCCCACGGCGCCAGGCCGAACTCGAAGAAGGCGTCGTAGCGGCCGGCCGCCACAAAGGCGAGGTCGAGCGCTGCGGCGCCCCAGCGGCGGACGCCGGCGGTACGCTCGGTAACCGCCGCCAGCTTGGCGTGATAGGCGGCGTGATTGCCCTTGCCGATATGGGGGATACCTGTGCCGACGAGCGCGCGGGCCGGCTCCTTGCGGCCGGACACGCGCAGACGCCGCGAGCGGGCGTTCGGGGTGTCGATGTAGGCGCCGTTGCCCTTCTCGGCCCAGAACAGCTCGTCCGAGATCGGCTGGTAGATGACGCCCGCGATGATCTCCTTCTCGCGCTCCAGCGCGATCGAGATGGCGAAGTGGGGCACGCCGTGCAGGAAGTTGGTCGTGCCGTCGAGCGGATCGACGATCCAGCGGTTGCGGCCGTCGCCCTTGGTCTCGCCGCCTTCCTCGCCGAGGAAGCCGTAGTCGGGACGGACACGCGACAGCTCGGTGCGCAGGGTGCGCTCGGCCTTGATGTCGGCATGACTGACGAAGTCGCCGGGGCCCTTCTCGGAGATTTGCAGATGCTCGACTTCGCCGAAGTCGCGCTTGAGATTCTTCGCGGCGGCAAAGGCGGCGCGGATCATGACGGTGATCGTGGCCGAACGCTGCGCCAGCGACTTGCGCTCGGGCGGGCCCGAACGCTCGCGCGCCTCGCCCATCGGGGCGCGGCCGACGCGGGCGACGGGGGTCTCTCGCGGGGGACGACTGGTGGGGAGGGCCACGGTGCGCGCCTAGTCCTTGGCACGTTCCATGTAGGTGCCCTCTTCGGTGTTGATCACCAGCCTGGTGCCCACTCCGATGTGCGGCGGCACCATCACGCGGATGCCGCCCTCGACGATGGCCGGCTTGTAGGAGGAGGAGGCGGTCTGGCCCTTCACGACGGCGTCGGCTTCAACGACGGCGAGGATGACGGTCTTCGGCAGCTCGGCGCCGACCGGGGTGCCCTCGTAGAGCGACACGGTCACTTCCATGCCGTCCTGCAGCCAGCGCGACTGGTCCTCGTCGAGGACGTCGGCACCGACCACGAGCTGCTCGAAGGTCTCCTTGTCCATGAACGTGAAGCCGTTCTCGTCCTTGAACAGGTAGGTGCATTCGCGCTCGTCGATATGGACGCGCTCGATGGTCTCGCCCGAGCGGAAGCGCTCCTGCAGCTTGTTGCCTTCGCGCAGCGCCTTGGCCTCGATGGCGACGAAAGCGCCACCCTTGCCGGGGCTGATATGCTGCACCTTGGAGGCGACCCAGAGCTTGCCGTTATACTCGAGAACGTTGCCGGCTCGGATGGAATTGACTTGGACTTTCATGGGCTTACCCGGCCTTACCGCTGTCTCGAATGAATGGAATTCGGCCTCGCCCGCGGCAGCGGTTCGAGGCCGGCGCGGCCTTCTATCAAAGGCAGCCCGGGGTCGCAACCGGGCCCGCCCGGGCGGGGCAGCCCTGGCGTCAGGCCCCGAGACCAAGTTCCTGCCGCTTTTTCCTCGGCAGCGCGGCGGCGATCACGGCATGTGCCTGGCTGAGATAGGCCCGAGTCTCGGCGGCAGTCAGCACCTCGGGATCCTCGAGCGCCACCCATTTCGCACGGGCGAGATAGGGCGCGGGCCGGAATCCCTCGGCATGCGAGAGGGCGTCGAAATGCTCGGGCGGGCATTTGAAGCAGAGGCGCGCGACGGAATGGCCGGGCGGGCCGATCAGGCAGAACATCTTGCCGCCGACCTTGAAGACGGTGACTCCCTCCCACTGCACGGTCCGCGTTGTGGCCGGGAGCTTGCGGCAGAAGGCGTCGATCTGCTTGGGCGTCATGACGACACCCTACACGTCGCACCGTTCGCATGCGATGGTAGGGCATGAACGAGTGGCGTCCCGACAGGCTTTCGCGGCGCCTGCCGCACCTCCAGTTGCGAGCCCGGATACAGGCGGCGATGCGGCAGTGGTTCGCATCCGAGGGCTTCGTCGAGGTCGAGACGCCGATCTTGCAGGCAGCCCCCGGCGCCGAGGTCCACCTCACGGGCTTCGCGACAGCGTGGGAGCTGCCCGACGGAGAGGAGCGCGAACGCTGGCTGCACAGCTCGCCCGAGTTCGCGATGAAGAAGCTGCTGGCCGGCGGGATGCCGCAAATCTTCCAGTTCGCGAGGGTGTTTCGCAACGCTGAGGGCTCGGCCCTGCATCACCCCGAGGTCACGATGCTGGAATGGTATCGTGCCGGCACGGGCTACGAGACGATCATGGCCGACTGCAAGGCGATGCTCGCCTCGACCGGGGTCGAAGAACTGCGCTGGGCCGGTCACGTGTGCGACGCCACGGCCGAACCGGAGCGAGTCACCGTGGCCGAGGCCTTCGTTCGGCATGCCGGCGTCGACCTGTTCGCGACCCTCGGCAATGCCGAGGCGCTGTCGGGCGCCTCGGGCATTGCCATGCATGCCGGCGACAGCTGGGAGGACGTCTTCTTCCGCATCATGTTCGAGAAGATCGAGCCGCGGCTCGGCATGGACCGGCCGACCATCCTCTGCGAATACCCGATCTCGATGGCGGCTCTCGCCCGCGCCAAGCCCGGCGATCCCCGGGTGGCAGAACGCTTCGAGCTCTATGTCTGCGGCGTCGAGCTGGCCAACGCCTTCGGCGAGCTGACCGATCCCGACATCCAGCGCGAGCGCCTGGTGGCGGACATGGACCTCAAGGAGGAGCTTTACGGCGTGCGCTGGCCGGTCGACGACGACTTCCTGGCGGCACTCGACCACGGCCTGCCGGATTGCTCGGGCATCGCGCTCGGCTTCGATCGGCTGGTCATGCTGGCGAGCGGCGCCGCGCACATCGAGGAGGTGCTATGGCTGCCCGTCCGCTGACCCGTGCGCCGCGAAGAGCTCGTTGAAGGCGCGCACCGCCGCTTCGGGCCCCTCCCTGTAATCCCACACGCCACCGGCGACGGCCAGGAAATCGGCGCCCGCCTCGATCAGGGGCCTGCAGTTCTCGACGGTGATGCCGCCGATCGCCACGCAGGGCACTTCCATCAGGCCGCTCCACCATTCGACGATCTCGACGTCGGCCGGTGTCGTCACCGGCTTGGTGGTGGAGGAGAAGAAGGCTCCGAACGCCACGTAGTCGGCGCCGGCCTCGGCCGCTTCCATCGCGAAATGGCGCGAGGCCTTGCAGGTGACGCCGATCTGGCGGTCGGGCCCGACGATCCGGCGTGCCTCGGCATAGGGCATGTCGTCCTGGCCGACATGGACGCCGTCGCAGTCGAGCTTCACGGCGAGGTCGGGGCGGTCATTCAGGATGAAGGCGACGCCGCGCTGCTGGCAGATCGGCCGCAGCGTATCGGCGGCCTGCGCAATCGCCTCGTCGGGCACATCCTTCAGGCGCAGCTGAAAGGCCGCGACGTCACCGCCATCCAAGGCGGCGCGGAGTTCGGCGGCGAAGATCGGCGGGTGCTCGATCCGGGGGGGCGATATGAGATAAAGACGAGTCACGGGCTTCCTGATTTTCGGGTGGTGTATGCGTAACCTGGCGTCCCGTCGAGAGCCGGGCGGGGAAATCCTTCCGTTGTCTTGCCGCGGCGGCTTGGGCTAACTGGCGGCAGCCTTCTCGCCAGGAACCATGAACAAAGTCAGCAAGACCATTCTCTTGGTGCTGGTGTCGACCGCCGCCAGCGTCCTGGCCGGGATCGGCATCGCCGCCTACCTGACCATTCCCAGCATCCCCCTGATCTCGGAAGGCGACCGTCTCCTGGTGTTCGACCCCGAGATCGGCGCGCGGGCCAATCCCAGTTCCCATGCCCGGCGCATCTATCCCGCAGTGGCCAACCGGAAGACCTTCGCCTTCGACATCTATACCGACGATCGCGGCGCGCGCGTCGACGGGCCGGGGCAGCGCAGCCCCGAACAGGTTGACGTCATGGTGGTCGGCGATTCGTTTTCCTGGGGATATGCGCTCGCCAACCAGGACACCTATGCCCGTCATCTGGCGCGTGAACTCGACACCGGCGTCTCGAACTTTGCGATGGCGGCCTACGGTACGACCCAGTCGCTGCAGACGATGCGCCGCAACGGCGGCCTCACGCCCAAGCTGATCGTGTACGGGATCATCGCCCATCACTTCGAGCGCAACCTGATGGCGTGTCTCCCGTCGTACTATCCGTTCTGCTTCGATGCCTCGCACGTCACCTGGAACGCGGCGGGAGAACCGTATATCGCCCCGCCGCAGAGCAACGGTGTGCGCCGTTTCCAACGCCATCTTTCGGGTGACTTCACCAATCCGGTCACCTGGCTGACGCATGGCATCGATGTCATTCGCGGCCGGATCGAGTATGCCCAGGACACCTACAGCACGCCGAGCGACGAGAAGAAGGAGGAGGCGCTGGCGTTCCTGCTGCGCGAGATGGAACGGTCGGCGTCCGCGATCGGGGCCAAGCTGCTCGTCGTATATCTGCCGACGAACTACTACTCGGCGCCCCAGGGGCTGCAGCGCGTCATCGGCGACACCAGGCTGCTTGACCTCACCGAGGCGTTCCAGCGCCAGCGGGACAAGGGCACGAACCTCTACATCGTGGGTGACGGGCATCCGAACCAGGCGGCCCACGAGCTGATCTCGCGGGAAATCGCGAAGTACGTCCGCGACAACGGCCTGCTCTAGGGAGCGGTTTGGCGCCGGTCGCCTAGTCGAAGCTCAGCCGCTCCGACCCCGCCGGACCGAGGCGGGAACGCAGGCCATGGATGTCTCCCAGTACCCACAGGTCGCGCACGAGCGAGCCGTCGAAGGTGAAGATGGGCGCGCCGTACCACCACACCCTGGTGTTCGTCGGCGATTCACCGAAGAGCGTCCGGCGATGGACGCCGTGGAAGCGCAGCTTGCCCGATACGCGCTGTCCTTCTTCGATCAGTTCGAGGATGTCGGAGGTGTAGTCCTCAAGCGTATTCGTCAGCCAGCTCACATAGTCGCTGAATTGCCGGTGGCCCACCAGCACGGGACCGAGTGAGCCGCGAAAGGTGAAGTCGGGGTGGAATATCTGGGGAACGAGAGTCAGGTCGGCCTTGTCCCACAGGTCCTTGTAGAACACCCGCACGACGTTCTTCTGCGCGCTTAGGTGGGCGGGCGTCAGATCAACTTCGACTTCCCCCGGCAACTCCGGATGCTTCTGCTGGTGTGACATGGCGCTCCGCTCTCCTGCGACGTCCGGCTCAGCCCATCAAAGAAGAGGCCGTAGCGCAAGCTCCCGGGCCGTCTGGGACCGACCGGCGGAAGTCTGGTGTTTCTCGACATCGATTGTGCAGCCATGTAAGCGGGTTCACCATCGTCCACTCAATGGTTGGCGTGCGATGGCTGAGAGATGCAAGCGCTCCCGCCTCGCCGGAGGAGGACGCATGAATTCCTGGTACGATCCACAGTTTCCCGGTCCCATCTGATTGTCGGATATGACTTGCTGTCGAAACCTGCCGCCACGCCCCGATAAAGGACATCGACTTGGCCGCTTCCGATCTGAGCCCCGATGAGTTGGCCGGCTTGCTGGCGATCGACGGCAGCATCACGCAACGTCGGCCCTCGATGGAGATCGAGATCCGGCTGCGGCAGCTCGGCTTGATCGAGCGAAACGGCATGTCGCGCCTGCCGACCCGCACGAAGCGCGGCAACGATCTGGTGATGGAGGCCGGGCGGCTGCGGTCTGAGCAATAGGCCGTGAGCCGGCAGACCGTTGCACAGCGCGGCGATGCCACCCCCCAAATGATAAAGGAGGCTCCGCGATGTGCAGGGCCTCCCTTCGCTGCCACGCCGTTGCCCGGCGCCATGACATCCATGGTCGCCGCGGGTAGGGGGCAGATATTGGCCTCCAGTCCTTGTCCGACGCTCGTCCTGCGCCGTCAGAACCGGAGCGCGTCAAATCAACCTTCGGCTTCGCGCAGGTTCTCGGCCGACATCTTGCCACTGCGGCGATCGGCGACCACGTCGTAAGTGATCTTCTGTCCTTCGCTCAACATGCCGAGGCTCGAACGCTCGACGGCACTGATGTGCACGAAGGTATCGGCCCCGCCTTGATCCGGCTGGATGAAGCCGAAGCCTTTTTGGGAGTTAAACCACTTCACGGTTCCCGTCGTCATGGGAGACCCCTCTTCACCTGAATAGAAATGCGTTCCCACCACGGCTGCAGCGCAGATGCGGTGGGAGTGTCGAACTTGCGAATTGTCAGGATCAAACGCAGTGGAGCGGCCTACCGGGCTTCGACCGGGGCGCGGACCAAATCAAATGTCCGTCTTTCGACGGCGGGTGTATGGCCTGTACGCCATGGGAACACAAGGCGCGCTGCGACTGTGCCCCAGACAGCAGACCAAAGAAAAAGGGCGCGGGGCAACCCAAAGGGTCACCCGGCGCCCTTTGAAGGCGAACGATTTCAGCGTGTCCTACATCTTGCCCTGATAGATCGCGATGATCTTGTCGAGCATGTCGAGCGCGTCGGCGCGCGGGCGCTGGAAGGTGTTGCGGCCGATGATCGAGCCGTTCGCGCCGCCGTCACGCAGGCTGCGGATCTCGGTGTACAGGCCCTCGAGGTCCTTCGCCTCGCCGCCGGAGAAGACGACGATGCGGCGGCCGTTGAAGGTCGCCTGCATGACGTGCTTGATGCGGGCCGCCATCGTCGAGATGTCGACGTTGGCCTTCTCGTAGGCGGCCTTCGCCTCGGGCTGCCACAGCACGTTGGTCGGCGGCTTCACCTTGATGATGTGGGCGCCGAGCAGGGCCGCGATGTGGGCGGCGTAGGCGCAGACGTCCAGCGCGGTCTCGCCGGCCTTGTCGAGCTTGCCGCCGCGCGGATAGGACCACATGACGACCGCGAGGCCGACCGCCTTGGCTTCCGCCGACAGCTCGCGGATCTCTTCCATCATCTCGTACTGGTCTTCGGCGCCCGGGTAGATCGTGAAGCCGATCGCCGAGCAGCCCAGACGCAGCGCGTCGGCCACGGTGGCCGTCACGGCCTGGTCCTTGTTGGTCGACAGCGAGTTGGCCGAGTTGCACTTGAGGATGGTCGGGATGGCGCCCGCGAAGGTGTCGGCGCCGGCCTCGAGCGGGCCGAGCGGGGCGGCATAGGCGTTCAGGCCGGCGTCGATGGCCAGCTGATAATGGTAGTGGGGGTCGTAGGCGTCCGGGTTCGGCGCGAAGGAGCGGGCCGGGCCGTGCTCGAAGCCCTGGTCGACGGGAAGGATGACCATCTTGCCCGTGCCGCCCAGGCGACCGTGCATCAGGATGCGGGCCAGATTGGCCTTGGTGCCGGGGCAATCGCTCTCGTAGTTGTCGAGGATCTTCTTGACGGTACGGGTGATCTTCACGGGCCAGCTCCCAAAGCGGTTCATTTAGAGGGGAAACGGAGCCGGTGATAGCGGTGCCGGAGGGCCGGTTCAAGCCCCGGCAAGGTCCCGGGAGGGACGACTACCCGCCACGTCATTGACCTCGGGGCGGGCGTGGGGACAGGCTGTCACCCCCCCCTCCGGGCCACGATGCGTCTGGCGAAACGCAGAAAAAGGATAAGTCGGTGCCGTCTCCCCAATTGCCCGTACGACCGGCCTCGTTCGCGGCACGCCTGCCCTTCTTCTTCGGCTGGGTGATCATCGCGATCGCGTTCCTGACCGTCGCGGTGAGCGTGACCACCCGCACGGCCTTCTCGCTGATGTTCCCGCCGATCGTCGACGAGTTCGGCTGGGATCGCGGCCTGGCGGCGGGCGCCTTCTCCTTCGGCTTCCTTGTGTCGGCGGTGATCAGTCCGGTCGTCGGCCGGACCATGGACCGGCGCGGGCCGCGCTTCGTGATCGAGATCGGAGTCGTGCTGACGGCGGCGGGCCTGCTGGGCGGCACCGTGATCGACTCGCCGTGGCAGCTCTACGCGACGCTCGGCGTCCTGGTGGGCGCCGGAGCGAACTGCATGAGCTTTTCAGTGCAGTCGCAGTATCTGCCCAACTGGTTCGTGCGCCGCCGCGCGCTGGCGACCGGCCTTGCCTTTTCCGGGGTGGGCGTCGGTGCGATCCTGATCCTGCCCTGGCTGCAGACGATCATCCTGAAGGACGGCTGGCGCAGCGCCTGCTGGGCGCTCGGCCTGATGACCCTGCTCGTGCTGCTGCCGATCAACCTGTTCGTCACCAAGCGGCCGCAGGATCTCGGCCTGCTGCCCGATGGCGCCAAGGAAGCGGGCACCGCCGCGGCCCGTCGTGCCGCAGCCATCGTCGATCCGCACTGGGTCGCCATCGAATGGACCGTCGCCAGGGCCGTCCGCACGCTGCGCTTCTGGTGGCTCTGCATCGGCTTCTTCAGCACGGGCTATGCCTGGTACGCGGTACAGGTGCACCAGACCAAGTATCTGGTCGAGATCGGCTTCGGTCCCATGCAGGCGGCCTGGGCGCTGGGCCTCGTGGCGATGGTGGGCATCCCGGGCCAGATCCTGCTCGGCGGCCTGTCGGACCGGATCGGCCGCGAGATCGTCTGGACGATCGCCGGCTCCGGCTTCGTGATCTGCTATGCGGCGCTCCTGGCGCTCGGCGCCGGACCATCGGAGCCGCTGCTCTATCTCATGGTCTTGTCGCAGGGCGTGCTGGGCTATTCCTTCACCAGCCTGATGGGATCGGTGGTGGCCGAGATCTTCGAGGGCCCGCACTTCGGCTCGATCTTCAGCATCATCATGGTCTCGCTGCTGGCCGGCGGTGCCGCGGGCCCGTGGATCACCGGCGTGCTGTACGATTACGAGGGCGCCTATCGTCTGGCCTTCATCGTGGCGCTGGCGTTCAGCGTCCTGGGCGCCGCCTCGATCTGGTTCGCGTCACCCGGCAAGGTCCGCATGGTCGCCGGGCGCGCGAAGGTCTGAGGGCTATTCGTTGAGACCCTTGCCAGGATACGGATGCGTCGCGATCCAGTGCTTGGCGATATCGATGCGCTTGGTAACCCAGACGCCCTGGTGCTTCTGGACATAGTCGAGGAAGCGCCAGAGGCCGGCCATGCGGGCGGGGTGGCCGATCAGGCGCTGATGCAGGCCGACCGACATCATCTTGGGCTGAGTGGCGCCTTCCTTGTAGAGGACGTCGAACGCGTCCTTCACCAGGCCGAACCACTGGTCGGAGTGGACCATGCCGGCGGCGTACTTGCCGTCGTTGTTGGTCAGCGAGTAGGGGACTACGAGGTGCGGCTTGCCCTCGACCGTTTGCCAGAAGGGCAGTTCCTCGCCGTAATAGTCGCTGTCGTAGGTGAAGCCGCCCTCCTCGATCAGCAGGCGGCGTGTGTTCACGCTGGGTCCATAGCGGCAGTACCAGCCGGCCGGCCGCTCGCCGACGGTCTGTTCGAGCGACTTGATGGCCTTCTGGATATGCTCGCGCTCCTCCGCTTCGGAAAGCTGGAAGTGGCGGACCCAGCGCCAGCCATGGCAGCAGACGTCCCATCCAGCCGCCTTGATTGCCTGTGCGGCAAGCGGATTGCGCTCCAGTGCCAGTGCGCAGCCGAACACGGTGAGCGGCATTCCGCGCTCCTGGAAGGCGCGATGGATGCGCCAGAGGCCGACCCGGCTGCCATATTCGAACATGCCTTCGCCGGCGAGATCGCGGCCCTTCAGGCCGATCGAGGAGGTGCTCGATTCGGTGAGGCCGGTCTCGGTGTACCCCTCGCCGTCCTGTACCGACGGTTCGGAGCCTTCCTCGTAGTTGACGACGAAGTTGATCGCGAGGCGCGCGCCGCCGGGCCATTTCGGATCGGGCGGAGTGGGGCCATAGCCGATCAGGTCGCGAGTCGGTTGCCAGCTCATGAAGGTCTCCTCACCAGTTCGGCGCCCGTCTGACGGGCGATGTCGGCAATCTTGTCGTTCCAGGTGCGCATCGACAGTGTGCGCACACCGGCGCGCAGGCAGGCCAGCGCGTAGCCTGGCGCGTCGCCGCAATCGACGATCAGCGTGAAGGCCACGTCCGGGAACTCTTCGCGCGCGCGCTCCTGCAGGGCGCCGAGATAGCCCGCGCCGTAGAACGAGGCAGCATCCTCAGGCGTCAGCAGCACAGGCGCCGTGCCCGAGGCGCGCGCCGCCAGCAGCGCGGCCTCGGTCTGCTTCCAGTCGCGTACCAGGATCACCGGGTGGTCCATCGCCGCTACAATACACGGTGCTACTCATTCAGGCCCTTGCCCGGATAGGGATGGGTCTTGATCCAGTGCCGGGCGATGTCGAGGCGGCGGGTCACCCAGACGCCTTCGTGCTTCTGGATGTGGTCGAGCAGGCGCTGCAGGCCGACGGCGCGCGCCGGATGGCCGATCAGACGCATGTGCAGGCCGATCGACATCATCTTGGGCTGCGTCGCGCCCTCGCGGTAGAGCATGTCGAAGGCGTCGCGCACGAAGGAGAACCACTGGTCCGACGTGCCGATCGACGCGCCGAACTGGCCATCGTTGTTGGTGACGGAGTAGGGCACGACGAGCTGAGGCTTGCCGTCGACGGTCAACCAGAAGGGCAGCTCCTCGCCGTAATAGTCGCTGTCGTAGAGAAAGCCGCCTTCCTCGACGACGAGGCGGCGCGTGTTCACGCCCGGCCCATAGCGGCAGTACCAGCCCAGCGGCCGCTCGCCGGTCATCTTCTGGATGGCGGCGATCGCCTTGCGGATATGGTCGCGCTCGGTCGCCTCGTCGAGCTCGTAATGCTTGATCCAGCGCCAGCCGTGCGAGCAGACGTCGAAGCCCGACTTGGCGATGGCGGCCGAGGCTTCGGGATTGCGTTCCATCGCCAGCCCGCAGCCGAAGATCGTCATCGGCAGGCCGCGTTCCTGGAAGAGACGCATGAGGCGCCAGAAGCCGACCCGGCTGCCATATTCGAACAGGCCTTCCGCCGCCAGATCGCGGCCCTTGATCGATTGGCCCATTCCGGCGGCGTCGCTGAGCCCGATCTCGGTATGGCCTTCGCCGTCCTGGATGGAGGGCTCGGAGCCCTCCTCGTAGTTCATGACGAAGTTCACGGCGATGCGCGCGCCGCCGGGCCATTTCGGATCGGGCGGGTTGGCGCCGTAGCCGATGAAATCGCGGCGGACTTCGTAGGGCATCGTGTCAGTTCCGGATCAGGGAATGGGGATGGTGAAGGGCGTCACCGGCACGAACTCCTCGTCGCCCTTGCCGCCGTCGCGCCACATGAACACGGCGAAGCGGCCCGGCCGGTCGAGCACCGTGAGGCCGTGATGCCAGGTGTCGGGCCGGTAGGTGACGCCCTGCTTGCCGGTGGCGATGAAGGCCTTCATGCCGCTCACGTCGGGACCGCCAGCAGCGGCATGCGGCGCCACGACGATCAACCAGCGCTCGACATCGAGGGGAACGAAGGTCTGGGAGGAAAATTCGTGACGTTCGAGATAGTCGCTGCGCAGCGGCCGGTCCGGCGTCTCGGCCTTCAGGCTGACCGAGAGGCTCGCATGCGCGGTCGGCCGCAGGTTGCCAAGCGCGTCTTCATAGTAGGTGCGGCCAGCGACGTCGGGCACGTCGATCACGTCGCCGAACGGGGCGAAGGCTTCCTTGGTGAGGGGCTGGGGGATCAGTTCCATTGGCGGGTCCTCGTCAGTCGCGCATGCGGCGGGTCAGTCCCACCGTCCATTCCATGATCAGCATCAGCAGGAAGGCGGCGGTAATCAACACGCCCGACACGGCGGCGATGCGCGGGTCGAGCGTTGATTCCATCATGCCCCACATGCGGATGGGCAGCATGTCGGTGCGCGCCGTCGACAGGAACAGCGACACCGGCACGTTGTCGATCGAGGCCATGAAGGCCAGGAACGCGCCAGCGAAGATGCCGGGCGCGATCAGCGGCAGGGTCACGCGGCGCATCGTGTAGAACCAGCTCGCGCCCAGGCTCTGCGAGGAATCGTTCAGCGCCGGGTCGAGCTGGGAGATGCTGGCGGATGTCGTTCGAATGATGAACGGCACGGTCACGATCATGTGGCCGGCGATGATCAGGTTCAGCGACGGCCGGAAGCCGATCAGCGTGAAGTACATCAGCGCCGCCAGGCCGAAGGTGAGGCCGGGCAGGACCAGCGGCGACATGAACAGCCCGTCGGCGACGCGCGCCAGCCTGTGGCGGTTACGGGCCAGCCCGAGCGACGCCATGCTGCCGAACAGGATGCCGAAGCCGGTCGACCAGGCGGCCACCTCGAGCGAGTTGTAGACGGCGCGATGGATCTGTCTCGACTTCGAGGAGTCGAACAGGGCCTCGTACCATTGCAGGGAGAAGCCGGTCGGCGGGAACTTGAGTGAGCGGCCCTCGGTGAACGACGTGGTCAGCACGATCACGACTGGGGCCACGATGATCAGCAGCGCCAGAGCGGCCAGGCTGCCGATCACGAGGCTGTAGGAGAGGTCGGCGAGACTCCGGCGCCTACCCATGGACATAGCCTCCGGAGCGGCGGCCCAGATAGGACAGCGCGCTCACAACGGTCAGCACCGAGACGAGCAGGGTGAGCGACACCACGGCGGCGAAGGGCCAGTTGAAGACGACCAGCGACTGCTGCCAGATCAGCAGCGGCAGATAGATCAGGCGGACGCCGCCGATCACGGTCTGCGAGATGAAGGCAGTGGTGGAGCTGGCAAACACCAGCAGACAGCCGGCGACCAGGCCTGGCATGCTGAGCGGCACGATCACCTTGAACAGCGTGCGCCAGCGCGAAGCGCCGAGCGCGGAGGAGGCGTCGCGCAGATTGGGGTCGAGCCGCGACATCACGCTGATCAGTGGCAGCAGCATCAGCGGCATCTCGATCTGTGTCAGCGAGATCACCAGCCCGAGTTCGGTCTGCAGCAGGCGCAGCGGCTCGGAGATGATGCCGAGATGCATCAGTAGCGTGTTCACCACGCCCTCGCGGCCCAGCACCACGATCCAGGCGAAGGTGCGGACGACGACGGAGAGCAGCAGCGGCATCACGATGACGAAGATCAGCACCTTCTGAAGGCGCGGCGAGGCGTCGAGGTAGATCAGCGCCAGCGGATAGCCGATCACGATGGTGGCGCACACGGTCTTGAGGCCAAGCAGCATCGTGTCGGCGATCACCTTGTAGCTGAAGGGATCGCCAAGAAACTTGGCCCACTGACCGAAGCCCGGCTGGGTGATCTTGTCGTCATTGAAGAAGCTGACGCCGACCAGCATGAGCAGCGGCGCCAGGAAGATCGATGCAAAGGCCAGCGCGAGCGGCAGCGCGAGCTGCCACTCGGCGAGGACGGAGCGCTTTCCTCCCCCTTCAGCGGGGGAGGTGGCGCCGCCAGGCGACGGAGGGGTTATCGTGCGCATCGATCATGACCCCTCCGCCCCCGACGACGGGGGCACCTCCCCATTTGAATGGGGAGGCAAGCTGAAATCACTTCGCCATTTCCTTGTTGAACTTCTCGATCCAGCCGGCGCGAAGCGGATTGATCTTCGCCCAGTCGTGCCGGACAAAGCTCGACATCTCGTCGAGGCTCTTCATCGGCAGGTAGTCGGGCAGCGGGACGTCCTTGTTCACCGGGATGAAGTTGTAGGGCGGCTTGGTCAACGCCTCCTGCACTTCCTTGCCCGCGACGATGTCGATGTACTTGTAGGCGTTCTCGACATCCGTCGCGCCCTTGGCGATGTGCAGCGTCGTGAGGAAGGTGATGGCGCCGGTCTCGGGCTTCACGAACTCGATGTCGACTCCACGGCCCTTGAGCGTCGCGACGGTCTGGGTGTTGGTGTACATCACGTCACACTGGCCCTGCTGGAACAGGCTAGGCATGGCGGCCGGCTGGCCCACCGCGGCGATCTTCGGCAGCACCTTCTTCAGCTCGACGAGCGCCGGCTCGATGTTGGTCTCCGAGCCCCCGAACACCTTGGCGATCTCGATCAGCGATACCGTGCCGAAAGTGGTCTGGAAGCCGGTCAGGCCGAGCCGCGACACCCAGGGATCGGTGAACAGGTCCTTCCAGCCCTTGGGGGCGGGAACCTTCTTCGGGTTGTAGGCGATGCCCACGACCTGTGCGTTGACGCCGATGCCCCACTCGTCGACCAGGCCGGCCGGCAGCTTCGAGGCATTGCCGATCTTCTTGATGTCGATCTTGTCGAACAGCCCGTCCTGGATCGCGGTAATGCGCGGACCCGGATCGAGCACGAAGGCGTCGAACGGCGGCGCGCCGCGCGCGGCCTTGGCCTTGGCGACCTGGTCGACGGCAAAGAGCGGCTGCAGTTCGAGGTCGACGCTGTCCTTCTTTTTCAGGGCCGGCGCCACGATGGCGCGGAAGGCTTCTTCCCAGGTGCCGGGATAGATGGCGGCGGCGACGCTGCCCTTCGCGTGCGCGATCGAGGGAAGGAACGCGGCGCCGCCGAGGGCGGTGGCGCCGGCGAGCAGGCGTCTGCGGCTGAACATGGAAGAGTCTCCGTGGTTGTCAGGTGGAACGCGGGAACAGCGTGGGACGCGCATCGGCGGCCAGAGTGCAGTAGGTCCGGGCCGCATCGTTCGAAACCGCACGGCGCGGCTCGATGATCTTCAGGAATGTGCCGTCGGTCGTGCGGGCCTCGTGGACCAGCTGCGCGCCGATGGGCAGGGCGAGCCCGGGCTCGATCTTCCAGGCGTCCGGGCCGGGGACCGCGGACAGCGACAGTTGCTCGGGCCGCACGGACATCAGGACGGGCGCGCCGATGCCGAGACTGGCGGGGGCGGCGAGCTCGATCGTGGCGCCGGCATCCAGCGCAACGGTCGTCCTGCCGTTCTGCACGGAGGCGACCCGGCCGTTCATCAGGTTGGTGGTGCCGATAAAGCCGTTCACGAACAGCGTCTGCGGCCGATCGTAGATCGCGACCGGCGTGTCGAACTGCTCGACGCTGCCCTTGTGCATGACGGCGATGCGGTCGGCGACGCTCATCGCCTCGTCCTGGTCGTGCGTCACGAGGATGGTCGTGAGGCCCAGCGTCCGCTGCAGGCGCTTGATCTCGATCTGCATGTCGAGGCGCAGGTTGCGGTCGAGCGCGGCGAACGGCTCGTCGAGCAGCAGGATCGAGGGCTCGATGGCGAGTGCGCGCGCCAGTGCCACCCGCTGCTGCTGGCCGCCCGAGAGCTGGCGCGGCAGGCGCTCCTTGAAGCCTCCGAGCTGAACGGTCTCAAGAAAGCGCGAGACCCTGGCCTCGACTTCCTGGCCCTTGAGACCGCGGGCGCGCAGGCCGTAGGCCACGTTCTCCGCCACCGTCATGTGCGGGAAGAGCGCGTAGTTCTGGAAGACGATGCCGATGTTGCGCTGGTTGGGCGGCAGGTGGTCGATGGTGGCGCCGTCGACGCGCACGCGGCCCGCCGCCTGGCGTACGAAGCCCGCGATGACTCTGAGCAGGGTGGTCTTGCCGCAGCCGGAAGGTCCGAGCAGCGCCACTACCTCGCCGGGCTCGATAGCGAGCGTCACGCCGTCGACGGCGGTCGACGTTCCATAGCGGACGCTCAGATCCTCGACGTCCAGCGCGCGCGCTGCGTTGGCTTTCACTGCTTGCTGCAACTGTTCCGCCTCCCTGTCGCTGTAAACGCAAGGGGCATGCCAACCACCTTGGGGTGCTGCCTCATGCCGGGAACTGCTCGCGCCACGATTGCGCGATGGCGTCGCGACGCGCGATCCACACCTTGTCGCCGTAGGAGTCGAGCAGAGCGAGCACGCGCTTGAAGGCGGCGAAGCGGCCGGGGCGCCCCGCGATACGCAGATGCCAGCCGATGTTCAGCAGCTTCGGATGGCCGGCCTCGCCTTCCTCCAGAAGCATGTCGATCGCGTCGCGAACATAGTCCACCATCTCGTCGGCGCGCACGAAGCCGTTGGGATGGAAGAACTTCATGTCGTTGCTGTCGAGCGCATAGGGCAGCACCAGCAGCGGGTGCTGTGCGTCCGTCCGGTCCCAGTAGGGCAGGTCGTCGTCGAAGCCGTTGCTGGCGTAGCCGAAGCCCAGTTCGCGCAGGATGGACCGCGTCTCGGGGCTTTCGCTGCCGCGGCAGAAAAAGCCCGTAGGACGTTGGCCCGTCGCGCTTTTCATGACCTCGACGCAGCGCCGGAGATGGCTCAGCTCGCTCTCGCGATCAGTGTAGTCGGCATGGGGGCGCCACAGCCAGCCATGACAGGCGGCCTCGTGGCCGGCCTCGACGACCCGCCGGGCAAGCTGCGGCAGGCGCTCGACGGCGCGGCCGCACATGTAGAAGGTCGCGGGCACCCGGTGCTTCTCGAGCGCAGCCAGCATGCGCCAGATGCCGGCACGCATGCCGTAGGCAAAGATCTGCTCGTTGCCCTGGTCCCAGCGTCCGGGTGGTACTACGCTCACCACCTCGGAGATCTTCTCGGCCTGCGGATCGCCGTCGCTGACGGCGAATTCCGCGCCCTCCTCGAAATTGACCACCATCGAGACGGCGAGCCGGGCTCTACCGGGCAGCTTCCAGGCCGGCGGCGTCCCGCCATAGCCCACCAGGTCGCGCATCTGGCTCACGCCTTGCATGTCGTCCTCCAACGGAATGTGCACATTTCTTGACGTTATGTGCACATAATTTTACCAAACGCCGGCGGGCCCATGACCGAACTCCACCGCGACCTCGATCCCGAAACCGCCTTGGCGGGCCAGTGGTTCGAGCACCTGCGCACGCATTCCAAAGGCCGTCTCGGCGTCACCCGCGCGTCCTACGGCGAGGGCGAGCAGATGGCGCACGACCTGATGCAAGGCATCGGCCAGACGATGGGGCTGGAGACGCGGACCGACGCCGCCGGCAACCTCTACGTGACCCTGCCGGGGCAGGACCGGTCGCTGCCCGCCCTCATGACGGGCTCGCATCTCGATTCGGTGCCGGAGGGCGGCAACTACGACGGCGCGGCGGGCGTGGTTGCGAGCATGGCCATGCTGGCGCGCTGGCATCGCGCCGGCCGCCGGCCCAAGCGCGACATCACCGTGATGGGCGTGCGCGCCGAAGAACTCTCCTGGTTTCCCGCACCCTATATCGGTAGTCGCGCCGCCTTCGGGCTTCTGGAGCCCGCGGCGCTCGATAACTGCCGGCGTCCCGACACCGGCCGGACGCTGGCCGAGCACATGAAGGATGCTGGCTTCGCGCCCGACCGCATCCGGGCCCGCGAGCCTCAGCTCGATTCCGGGCGGATCGCCTGCTTCATCGAGCTGCATATCGAACAGGGGCCGGTGCTGGTGCAACGCGGTCTGCCGGTCGGAATCGTCACGGGTATCCGCGGCAACCTCCGCTATCGTGATCCGCACATCGTCGGCCGCTACGGCCATGCCGGCGCCGAGCCGCGGCTGTCGCGCAACGACGCGGTGATGGCCGGTGTTGAGTTCGTGTCGCGGCTGGAGGCGCTGTGGCTGGAGCACGAGGCGGCGGGCAAGGATCTCGTCTGCACCGTCGGCCAGTTCCACACCGACACCGCCGTGCACACGATGACCAAGATCCCGGGCGAACTGTGGTTCTCGATGGACATCCGCAGCGAGGATAACGGGGTGCTGCTCGCCATCGACCGCCGTCTGCGCGAGATCGCCGGGGAGGTCGGCGCGCGTCGCGGCGTCACGATCGATCTGGGCGCGTTCACGAACGCCAAGCCGGGCCCGATCGACCGTGGACACCGCGCGCGGCTCGAACGGCTGGCGAAGCAACTGGGCATCGATGCTCTGCCGATGGCGAGCGGAGCGGGACACGATGCGGCGGTGTTCGGCATCATGGGCGTGCCCACGGCGATGATCTTCATCCGCAACGAGCATGGCAGCCACAATCCCGACGAGGCGATGGACCTCGCCGACTTCGCGCAGGGCCTCAGGCTGCTGGTCGCCGCGGTGGAGGAGATCGATGCCGCGTAAGCCGAGGAAGGGCGACGTCGCCGCTGACGAGGCGGTCTATGGCGCGATCCGGCGGGCGATGCACATGGGTCGGCTCGCGCCCGGCACCAAGCTGCAGGAGCCCGCGCTGGCGCGTGTGCTGGGCGTCAGCCGCGAGCGCGTGCGCAAGGCGCTGCACCGGCTGGTCCACGAGGGCTGGCTGACCGCGATTCCCAACCGCGGCACCTTCGTGCCTTCGCTCACGGTCGAGGAGATGCGCCAGATCTACGACGTGCGCTCGATGCTGGAGGCGGCGATCGTGCGCCGCCTGAGTGAGGGCCATAGCGCGACGGCTGCGAAGCGCCTCAAGGCGCATGTCGCGGAAGAGAAGGCCGCCACCCGGCGTGACGATCGCGGGCGCCTGTTCGAGCTGTCGGGCGAGTTCCACGTGCTGCTCGCCGAACTCTGCGGCAACGACGAGCTGACGCGCCTGCTGCGTGGCCTGCTGACGCGCTCCACCATGCATTTCTCGCTCGCCGCGCCGCGCCAGCTCACCAACTGCGCCGGCCCCCACGACCACGGCGACATCGCCGAAGCGATCCTGGGCGGCAGGGCGGACAAGGCTGCGAAGCTGATGCTGAGCCACCTGGCAGGCCTCGTGACCCTGCAGGCGGCACACCCTCCGCGACACGAACCCTTGGACATCCAGGAGGCTTTTCGCGGCATCAAGGCGCGGCGAGATTCATAGCTCTCGGCAAAGAAAACGGGCACCCGGAGGGGCGCCCGTCGCTTCTCCGCGGGGTGGCTGGATCAGCCGAGCTTGGCCATCGCAACGGCGGTGTCGGCCATGCGGTTGGAGAAGCCCCATTCGTTGTCGTACCAGCTCATGACGCGCACCAGCGTGCCTTCCATGACCTTGGTCTGGTCCATGTGGAAGGTCGACGAGTGCGGATCGTGATTGAAGTCGATCGAGACGTTCGGCTGGTCGGTCCAGCCCAGGATGCCCTTGAGCTGGTTGGCGGCGGCGAGCTTGACGGCCTCGTTGATCTCTTCCTTGGTCGTCTTCCTCTTGGCGACGAACTTGAAGTCGATGCACGAGACGTTCGGCGTGGGCACGCGAATTGACACGCCGTCGAGCTTGCCGTTCAGCTCCGGCAGCACCAGGCCGACGGCCTTGGCGGCGCCGGTCGAGGTCGGGATCATCGACAGCGCGGCGGCGCGGCCGCGGTACATGTCCTTGTGCATCGTATCGAGCGTCGGCTGGTCGCCGGTGTAGGCGTGGATGGTCGTCATGAAGCCGTGGTCGATGCCGACCGCGTCGTGGAGCACCTTGGCGACCGGGGCCAGGCAGTTCGTCGTGCACGAAGCGTTCGAGACGATGATGTGGTCCTTGGTGAGCTTGTCGTGGTTCACGCCATAGACCACCGTCAGGTCGGCGCCGTCGGCGGGGGCCGACACCAGGACGCGCTTCGCGCCGGCCTCGAGATGGGCCGAGGCAGCCTTCTTCGAGGTGAAGAAACCGGTACACTCGAGCACGATCTCGACGCCCAGCGCCTTGTGCGGCAGCTTCGAAGGGTCGCGCTCGGCAGTGACCTTGATCGGGCCACGGCCGACATCGATCGTGTCGCCAGCGACCTTCACTTCACCGTTGAAGCGGCCATGCACCGAGTCGAAGCGGAAGAGGTGGGCGTTGGTCTCGACCGGGCCGAGATCGTTGATCGCCACGACCTCGATGTCCTTGCGGCCGGATTCCATGATGGCGCGCAGCACATTGCGGCCGATGCGGCCGAAGCCGTTGATTGCAACACGAACAGCCATCTTATTCCCTCCGTTATTGCGCCAGCCGGCGCGCCGCTTGTGCGATTGCATCGGCCGTAATGCCGAAATGCTTGTAGAGTTCCGGGGCCTTGGCCGACGCGCCGAAGCCCTTCATGCCCACGAAGGCGCCCTTGGCCCCGAGCCAGCGTTCCCAGCCGAAGCCGGTCGCCGCCTCGCAGGCGACGCGGATCGTGCCGTCGCCGCCCATCACCTTGTTGCGATATGTGTCTTCCTGCGCCGCGAACAACTCCCACGACGGCATTGAGACGACTGCGGCGGCGAGCCCGTCCTTGGCGAGGAGATCGCGGGCGGCGAGGGCAAGCTGCACTTCCGAGCCTGACGCGATCAGGCGGATCGGAGCAGTCTCTTCGCCGGCGAGGATGTAGGCGCCCTTGGCGCACAGGTTCTCGTCACCGGCGCCGCGCACGGTCGGCAGGTTCTGGCGGGTGAGCGCGAGGACGCTCGGCACGTGCTTGGCTTCCAGCGCGATCTGCCAGCATTCCGCCGTCTCGATGGCGTCGGCGGGACGCAGCACCTGCAGGTTGGGGATGGCGCGCAGGGCCGGGAGGTGCTCGACCGGCTGGTGGGTCGGGCCGTCTTCGCCGAGGCCGATCGAATCGTGCGTCATCACATAGATGACCCGCACGCCCATCAGCGCCGAGAGGCGGATCGAGGGACGGCAATAGTCGGTGAACACCATGAAGGTGCCGCCATAGGGGATGATGCCGCCATGCAGCGCCATGCCGTTCATGGCCGCCGCCATCGCATGCTCGCGGATGCCGTAATAGATGTACCGGCCGGCGGTATCGGCGCGCGAGGCGCCCTTCAGCGTGGCGGTCTTGGTGTTGTTCGAGCCGGTCAGGTCTGCCGAGCCGCCGACCGTGTCGGGCAGCACCGGGTTGATGACCTCGAGCGCCTCCTGGCTCGACTTGCGGGTGGCCCAGGACGGCTTCTCAGCCGCAAGCTTGGCCTTGAACGCGGCAATCGCCTCGCCGACGGCGGGCGGGATGTCGCCCTTCTGGCGGCGGTCGAACTCGGCGCGATCCTCGGGCGCCATGGCGGCGAGGTTCTTGTTCCACTTGCGGCGGGCCGACTTGCCGCGGGCGCCGATCTTGCGCCAGGCGGAGAACACCGCCTCGGGAATGTCGAACGGCTCATGGTTCCAGCCGAGCTTGGCGCGGGCGCCGGCGATCTCGTCCTTGCCCAGCGGCGAGCCGTGCGTGGCGGCGGTGCCGGCCTTGGTCGGTGCGCCGTAGCCGATCACTGTCTTGCAGGCGATCAGCGAGGGTTTGTCGGTGACGTTGCGGGCCTTGCGGATGGCGCGCGTGACCGCCTCGGGATCGTGTCCGTCGACGGCGAGCACGTGCCAGCCCGCGGCGGCGAAGCGCTTCTTGTGATCCTCGGAGGTCGAGAGCGAGGTCGGGCCGTCGATCGAGATGCCGTTGTCGTCGAACAGTACGATCAGGCGGCCGAGGCCGAGATGGCCGGCCAGCGTGATCGCTTCCTGGCCGACACCTTCCATCAGGCAGCCGTCACCGGCGATCACGTAGGTGTAGTGGTCGACCACGTCGCGGCCGAACCGCTCGGCGAGGATCCGCTCGGCGAGAGCGAAACCCACCGAATTGCCGAGGCCCTGGCCCAGCGGACCGGTGGTCGTCTCGATGCCGCTCGCATGGCCGTATTCGGGGTGGCCCGCGGTGCGGGCACCGAGCTGTCGGAACTTCTTCAGCTCGTCGAGGGTCATGTCGGCGTAGCCGGTGAGATGCAGCAGCGAGTAGAGCAGCATCGAACCGTGACCGGCCGACAGGATGAAGCGGTCGCGATCGGGCCAGTTGGGCTTCGAGGCATCGAACTTCAGGAATTTGGAGAACAGGACCGTGGCCACGTCGGCCATGCCCATCGGCATGCCGGGATGCCCCGAATCCGCCAGCTGCACGGCGTCCATGGCCAAGGCCCTGATGGCATTCGCCATGTCGCGCGGGGCAGCGGTTTGATCGGTCATTTTATGCTTGTGCCGTATGGGTTTTCGGATGGCGCGCAACATGACGACCACCCCTTTGCCCGTCAATGCGCAAAAACTCGGGCAAAGCCAACATCTTGCGGGCATTTGCCCTCCACAGGGCCCAGATGTTGACCGCTCACAGGCACAGCACTTAATCTCGCCCGATGGAGCAGATTCAGCCGGGTGACCAACGGCGATCCGCTGTCGGGGGAATGATGTCCAAGGCAGCCAGCGTAACGGACCGAGTCGACAGCGCGCTGAGTCGGCTCGAATCGATGGTCGACGAGCGTCTGCGCGTCGAGCGGGAGCGTTCCGACGCTCTCGCCGCCCGCCTCGCCAAGGTCGAAAGCGAGCATGAAGAGTTGAAGCGTGTGGCGACCGAGGTCGAAGGCCGCCTCGAGCGTGCAATGGAATACATCCGCTCGCTGCTGGCCGCCGATCAGTCCTGACGGATCTTCTTCTTTCCCCAGCCCCCGGCGTGCGTCGCCGCATGTGACGTGGCACACTCCACGTCCCCTCAGACGCCGAACAAGGCGCAATAAAACAGGAGAAGCGGAAAATGCCGCAGGTTTCGGTTCAGATCGCCGGTCGCACCTACGAGCTCGCTTGTGGCGAAGGCGAGGAAGCGCGTGTTCAGGAATTGGCCACCTATGTCGACGGCAAGGTGAGCGAACTCCGCCGCCAGCTCCCCGGCACGCCGGAATTCAAGCTTCTGGTGTTCGCTTCGCTGCTGCTGGCGGAGGAAAGCCGCGAGGCGCGCGGCGTCGCCAAGGCGGCGGAGAATGCGCGCGTCACGGCAACGGACAGCGCGGATACCCTGGCCACCGCACTCGAGGAGCTGATCACCGCGCGCGTCGACAAGATGTCGAAGAAGGTGTCAGGAGCCGCGTAGGCGGGTCCTGCACGTCCCGCGCGACGCGCGGCATCTGTCGCCATACGGGGCGCTCTCATTGCGACGGCTGCTCCGAGTCCCTACAATTGGACGTGGGGCGGAATTCTGCGCGGTGCGTGGCCCGCTTAAAACCCCGGGGCCAATAAGAACTCCTGGGAGTTGTTCCTGGCTCTGACCTTGGTCTAGGCCACACGACGCCCACCTGCTTACGCAGGCCTTGGAGGTTCTACGAGCCACGGCCCATCGTGGAGCCGCCCCACTTGCTTCTTTTGCCGGCATGACCCTGATCGAACGCAAACGGGCGCTTCGCGCCGCCATGCAGATCCGACGGCAAGGCTTGGACGAGGACGATCGCCGGTCTGCGGCTGCCGGGCTCCTTGAAATCTACCAGCTCGAACGGCCCACTGAGTTGCCGGCCATCGTCTCCGGATTCCGGCCCATCAAGGACGAGATCGATATCCGGCCATTGATGACCCACCTACAGGGGGAGGGGTGCCGCCTGGCGCTGCCGGTCGTGCAGGGCCGGGGCCAACGGCTGTTGTTCCGCGCCTGGCAACCCGGCGATCTGCTGGAATCCGGCGTTTTTGGCACGCTGCAGCCCTCGGCCGGCTGCGAGACGCTCGAGCCCGACGTCCTGTTGGTGCCATTGCTGGCCTGCGATGCCGAGGGCTGGCGGCTGGGCTACGGCGGTGGTTTCTACGATCGCACGCTTGAAGACCTGCGCCGGCGGCGCAAGGTGACGGCCATCGGCGTCGCCTTCGATCGCCAGCTCGTTCCGGAGGTGCCGCACGGCGCCGACGACCAGCGACTCGATTGGCTGTTGACCGACCGTCGCGCTTGCGCCTTTGTCTGACGCATGAAAATCATGTTTTGCGGCGACATCGTCGGCCGCGCCGGCCGCGACGCGGTCGTCAGGGAAGTGCCGCGGCTGCGCCGCGAACTCGGGCTCGATTTCGTCGTGGTGAACGGCGAGAACGCGGCGGCCGGCTTCGGTATCACCGCCAAGATCTGCGCCGAGTTGCACGAGGCGGGCGTCGACTGCATCACCACCGGCAACCATGCCTGGGACCAGCGCGAGATCATCCCCTACATCGCACAGGACAAACGCCTGCTGCGGCCGATCAATTTTCCGCCGGGTACGCCGGGATGGGGCGCCAACCTGTTCCAGACGCCGCGCGGCCAGAAGATCGTGGTGATCAACGTGATGTGCCGCCTGTTCATGGACGCGCTCGACGACCCGTTCCGTGCGCTCGACGCCGAACTGTCGAGGTATGGACTGGGGGGCACCGCCAACCTGATCTTGGTCGACGTGCATGGCGAGGCCACCAGCGAGAAACAGTCGATTGGCCACTATTGCGACGGCCGTGTGTCGGCCGTGCTGGGTACCCACAGCCATGTCCCGACGGCCGATGGCTGGGTCCTGCCCGGCGGCACGGCCTACCAGACCGACGTCGGCATGTGCGGCGACTACGACAGCGTCATCGGCATGAAAAAGGAGGTCGCAATGCAGCGATTCATCCGGAAAATGCCGGGCGAGCGCCTGTCGCCGGCCGAGGGCGAGGGGACTTTGTGCGCGGCGGTTGTCGAAACCGACGACAAAACCGGGCTGGCGAAGTCGATCCGGCCGATCAGGGTCGGGG
>CAIYWM010000616.1 GCA_903929895.1 uncultured Alphaproteobacteria bacterium | reverse complement strand
GCGATCAGGCGCAGCAGGGTGGTCTTGCCGCAGCCGGAGGGGCCGAGCAGGGTGACGAAGCTGCCACCCTCGATCGAGAGATCCACCCCGTCCAGCACCGTCGCGGTGCCGAACTCCTTGCCGACACCGTTGATCGAGATCGATCCGCGGCTCACTGCTTGACGCCGGACATGAGCTTTTCGGCGCGATCGACCCGCGCCTCGTTGTGCTCGACGACGATGCGCCAGTCGGGCGAATAGAGCGACTTCACGATCTGCTCGTAGGGCTGGCCCAGCGTCTTCTGCAGATCCTCGGGCAGCTTGACCTTGGCGTTCATCGGCAGCCAACCGTCGAGCAGGGCTGCGCGCAGCTGCGGCTCGGCGCCGGCGATGTAGTTCATCCAGACCAGCGACTTGTCCTGGTTCTTGGCCCCCTTGGGGATCACCACGACGTAGGGCAGCATCAGCGCGCCCTCCTTGGGGATCACGATGCCGACGTTATTGGCGCCCTGGCGACGCAGGGCCCAGACCCGCGAGGCGTAGAAGGGCACGGCCGCCACCTCGCCGCGCGTCAGCAGCGTGTTCATGTGTGCCAGCGAGGTGTAGGTCGCCAGCACGTTCGGTATGATCTTCTCCAGCAGCTTGAAGCCCGGATCGATGTCCTTCTCGCTGCCGCCCATCGCCTTGGCCATGATCACCGCGTCGTAGGGTGCGAGATAGACCGGCCGGGTGAGCGACAGCTTGCCCTTCCACTTCGGATCGGCCAGCCCCTGCCAGGAGGCGAAGTCTTCGGCCTTGGCGAGATCGGTGTTGTAGGCGATCCCGTAGTAGGTGAAGTAGGCCGGCAGCCCGACATGGCGACCCGCCTTGTCCTTGGTCAGGAACTTCGGATCGACGTCGGCGATCCCGGGGAGCTGCTTGTCGTCGAAGCTCTCGATCAGGCCCGCATTGGAGAGTGCGATCGCCTCGAAATAGGTGACCAGCGCCAGATTGTATTGCCCAGCCGCGGCGGGAGAGCGGAGTGCGCCGGCCGGGTTCGGCACCTCGACCATCTTGATGGTGGAACCGTTACCCGGGTTGAACTGCTTGATGAAAGCCTCGCGCCACGTGTTGGCGCCGCCGCCGCCCCACACCGCCATGGTGAGTTCCTGGGCCGAAGCATTGCTCGCGCCGCTGGCCGCGCCGGCACAGGCCAGGACCGCACCGCAGATCAACGCCTTCAATCGGTTCATCATCGCTGGCCCCCGCCGTTGTTGCTTGGCACCGACGTTAGACGCCTGCTGCAGGGGTCGAGAAATTCATTCGCCCCTCCTGGTCATTCCAGAAGGTTATGGTGTTGCTTGTTGCTCCGTGCAGATACCGCTTCTACAGTCGCTGGGGGATTTCGGAGGGGACACGTCATGGACATCAAGCGCCTGCATCGCCGTCACGCTCTCTCGCTGCTGGGAGGTGCCGCCGCGGTCGGCGCCGCCGGGCCCGCCTTCGCGCAGGCGGAGCCTGCCAAGCCCGCCCAGCTCGTCGTCAATCATTCCGGCGGGTCGATGGGCTCGGCCATGCGCAAGGCCTTCTTCAACGGCTTCGAGAAGAAGTATGGAATCAAGGTCGTCGAGACGAGCCCGGTCGACTTCGGCAAGCTCCGTGCGATGGTCGATTCCGGCAATGTCGAATGGGACCTGACCGAGATCGGCGGCCAGGATGCGATCCGCGCCGGCAAGGCCAACCTCCTGGAGAAGATCGACACGAAGGTCGTCGATCGCTCCAAGTATCCGCCCTCGGCGCAGAACCCCTACGTGTTCGCCTCGTCGGTCTATACGACCATCATCGGTTTCCGGAACGACGTGTTCAAGAACGGCAGCCAGCCCAAGAGCTGGGCCGACTGGTGGGACGTGAAGAAGTTCCCGGGCGCGCGCTCGATGCGCAACCATCCGACCGACAATCTCGAGTTCGCCCTGATCGCCGACGGCGTGCCGAAGGACAAGCTCTATCCGATCGACTTCGACCGGGCGTTCAAGAAGCTCGACCAGATCAAGCCGCACATCACCGTCTGGTGGTCGACCGGCCAGCAGCCGGCGCAGCTGCTGCTCGACAAGGAAGTCGTGCTGGCCACCGGCTGGAACGGCCGCTTCTACGACATCATCAAGAAGGGCGCGCCGGTCGGCATCGAATGGAACGAGGGTGCGCTGAAGCAGGGCAGCTTCGCCATCCCGCGCGGCGCCAAGAGCCCCTACTGGGCCAACAAGATGCTGGCCGAACTCGCCGTGCCGCAGCAGCAGGCGGTCTATGCCTCGGAGCTCGGCTATCCCGGTCTCAACCTCGAATCGCTGAACTTCGTCGATCCGAAGGTGAAGCCGTTCCTGCCGACCGCCTATCTCGACCAGCAGTTCTGGGTCAGCGACGAATGGTACGCCGAGAACGGTACCAAGGCGGCCGAACTGTGGAACGCCTGGATGCTGAAGAAGGGCTGATCTCCTTTGAGTGCAAGCGGGGGATCGGCCGACCTTCTCATCGAGGGGGTGGCCAAGCGGTTCGGGGAGGTGGTCGCGCTCGACCACGTCTCGTTGCAGGTGGCGCAAGGTGAGCTGCTGACCATCCTCGGCCCCAGCGGGTCGGGGAAGACGACGCTGCTCAAGGTCGTCGCGGGCTTCGAGACGCCCGACGGCGGCCGCGTGACGGTGGGCGGTGCCGATATCACCTCGCTGCCGCCGGCCCGGCGGGACATCGGCATGGTGTTCCAGAACTATGCGCTGTTTCCGCATCTCAGCGTCGCGGCCAACGTCGCCTTCCCGCTGGAGATGCGCAACGTCGCGAAGCCGGAGATCGAGCGGCGCGTCGCCGAAGCCCTGGCGATGGTCGAGCTGAAGGGCTACGAGGCGCGCCTGCCGCGGCAGCTTTCCGGCGGGCAACAGCAGCGCGTGGCCCTGGCGCGCGCGATCGTGTTCAACCCGCGTCTCCTGCTGCTCGACGAACCCTTCGGCGCGCTCGACCGCAAGCTGCGCGAGACCATGCAGCTCGAAGTGCGCCGCCTGCAGCGCTGGCTCGGCCTCACCACCATCTTCATCACCCACGACCAGGAGGAGGCGCTGGTCCTCTCCGACCGCATCGCGGTGATGAATAGGGGGACGATCCAGCAGATCGCCACGACGACGGAGATCTACGAGCGCCCGGCCAACGATTTCGTCGCCGACTTCGTGGGCGAGAGCAATATCTTCCACGGCACGATGGGCGGGCCGGGCACGGTCATGCTCGACGGCGGGCGCACGCTTCAGGTGCGCAGCGACAAGCCTGCTGGAAGCAAAGTCGGTGTCTTGATGCGACCTGAGCGCTTCGCGCCGACGGGCGCCAACCCCTTCGCCGGCGAGGTGATCGAATCGGTCTATCTCGGCACCTCGTTCAAGCTGCGGCTTGCCTGCGAGGGCGGCCTCGAGCTGCTGGTGCGCCAGCCCGCGCGCGGCGCGCTGCCCGTGGCCGGCACCAAGGTGGCCGTCGGCATCGAGCCCGAGTCGATCCATGTGTTCTAGGACGCAAGACTCTCCCAATCGGGCCCGGTGTCATCGCGCGCGGAGTAGTCTCCGCGCTGGAGCGAGTGAAGGATCCTTCGCTTCGCTCAGGATGACACGGAGAGTGTTGGGACACTTGGTGCAATGAAGTCCCGCGGCTTCCTCGCCGCGCTGCCGGCGCTGTTGCTGCTCTTTGTCTTCTTCCTGTTCCCGGTCGTGCGCATGCTGGGCTTCAGCCTCGAAGGCGGGACGCTCGACTGGTACGCCAAGGCGCTGGGCGAGCAGCTCTATCTCCGCGTCTTCTGGAATACGTTCGAGATCGCGCTGCTGGTCACCTTCTTTTGCCTGCTTCTGGGCTATCCGCTCGGCTTCCTGATGGCCACGACGACGCCCTTCTGGGCGACGATGGGCTTCATCTTCGTGCTGCTGCCGCTCTGGACCTCGGTCCTGGTGCGCACCTATGCCTGGATGGTGCTGCTGGGCCGCAACGGCGTCTTCAACCGCACGCTGATCGAG
>CAIYWM010000615.1 GCA_903929895.1 uncultured Alphaproteobacteria bacterium | reverse complement strand
CACGTCGGGTGCCTTGTTCTCGGCGAAGGTCGTGCCGACGACGTTCGCACACGAGGCCATCAGCGATTCGTGCATCGAGACGTCGATATAGTCGCCGCGGCCGGTATCCTTGCGACGCAGCAGCGCCATCAGCACGCCGGCCAGGCCGTGGAGACCACTGACGAGATCGGCTACCGGGATGCCTGGAATCGCCGACCGTCCATCGTCGCCCAGGGTCAGGCTCAGCACGCCGGTCATGGCCTCCAGCGCCAGATCGTGCGCGGCGCGGCCGGGATAGGCGCCGTCCTGGCCGAAGGCGCTGATCGAGCAATAGACGATGCCGGGATTCTTGGCGGCGACCGCCTCGTAGCCGATGCCGAAGCGGGCGGCGACGCCGGGGCGGAACGATTCCACCAGCACGTCGGCTTCGCAGGCGAGGCGGAAGAGATCGGCACGGCCCTGCTCGCTCTTGAGATCGAGCACGACGCTCTTCTTGCCGCGGCCCATGTTGCGGAAGAACACCGAAGTGCGTTCGTCGGGTGGCAGGATGTGACGGCCGGGATCGCCCTCGCCCGGCGGCTCGACCTTGATCACCTCCGCGCCGTGATCGGCCAGCGAGGTAGTGAGATACGGTCCGGGCAGGAACCAGGAGAGGTCGACGACCTTGATGCCCTGAAGTTTCATGATGCCTTGCCCAGAATTGTCTCGTTGTCGGCGCCCAGGGAGGCGCAGGCGGCCTGCGTCAGGCGCTCGCCATCGATGCGCAGCGGATTGGCCAGGACGCGCAGCTCGCCTTTCACCGGATGCGGCACGGCGGAGACCATGCCGGTCTCACGCGCAAACGAACTGTCGAGCGCCTGGTCGAGCCGATAGACGGGCGCCGCCGGCAGCAGCCCGTTCATCGCGACGAGCCACTCCGCCGTCGTGCGCGTGCGGAACGTCACGTCGAGTTCGACCGACAGCGCCGCTCGATTCTTCGCCCGCGTGTTGGGATCGGGAAAACGCGGATCGGTGACGAGATCGCCGCGGCCCGTCACTTCGCAGAGGTTCAGCCAGAATTTCTGGGTCATGCACATGATGTAGATCCAGCCGTCCTTGGTCGGAAAGGTCTGGACCGGCGCCAGCGAGAGATGCGCACTTCTGGGCACACGCGGCGATACATCGCCCTCGTTCAAGTACCAGAGGCCGGGATAGGTGAGCTGGTGCATGGCGACGTCATAGAGGCAGGTGTCGACGTCGCAGCCCTGCCCCGTGGTGCGGGCGCGCAGCAGGCAACTCAGGAGACCGACGATGCCCGTCAGGCCGCTCATGCTGTCGATCATCGAAACACCGACCCGCGTCGGCGGCCCGTCGGGCTCGCCGGTCAGTTCCATCAGCCCGGCCTCGGCCTGCATCAGGAAGTCGTAGCCGGGCCAGTCCTTGCGCTCGTTGTCACGTCCATACGCGGAGATATGCAGGCAGACGATCGCGGGCTTCAGGTGTTTCAGGCTCGCATAGTCGATCCCCAGTTTCACCGGCTGAGTGCCGCGCATGTTGTTCACGACGCAGTCGGCGCCCTTCACCAGCGCCTCGAACTGCCGCCGCCCCTCCTCCGACTTCATGTCGAGCGCGACACTCTTCTTGCCGAGGTTCCAGGCCTGGAAGTATTCGCTGTCGTTCTCGCCGAGCTTGTAGGGCCCGACCTGGCGCGAGGGATCGCCGCCCTCGGGCGCCTCGATCTTGATCACCTCGGCGCCCAGCTCGGCCAGGAACATCGTGCCGTAGGGGCCGGCGCCGAACTGTTCCAGCGTGAGGACGCGGATGCCTTCCAGCGGCTTGCCGGTCCTGCTCACGAGATCGGGTTCCGCTTGATCAACTGCCGCGCGATGATGATGCGCTGCATCTCGTTGGTGCCTTCGCCGATGCAGGTCAGCGGCGCGTCGCGATAGAGCCGCTCGATGTCGTATTCCTTGGAGTAGCCGTAGGCGCCGTGGATGCGCATCGATTCGATGCTGTTCTCCAGTGCCGCCTCGGACGAGAAGTATTTCGCCATGCCGGCTTCCATGTCGCAGCGTTCGCCGCGATCGAAGATCGCCGCGGCATCGAGGGTGAGCAGGCGGGCGGCGCGGGCGCGCGTCGCCATTTCGCCGAGCTTGAGCTGGATCGCCTGGTGCTCGCAGATCGGCTTGCCGAAGGTCCTGCGCATCTGCGAGTAGCTGGTCGCCAGCCGCAACGCGCCCTCGGCGATGCCGACACCGCGCGAGGCCACGTTGATTCGTCCAAGCTCGAGCCCGCCCGCGACCTGCGCGAAGCCCTGGCCCTCGACCTCGCCGATCAGGTGATCGGCCGGGATCCTGTAGTCCTCGAACACCAGCTCGCCTGAATCGATCGACTTGTAGCCGAGCTTCTCCAGCTTGCGGCCGACCGTGAAGCCCGGCCCCTTGGGCGTGATGAAAAGGCTCATGCCGGTGTGACGCGGGTTGGCCTCGGGATCGGTCTTCACCAGCATGGCGAAGCAGTGGCCCTCGATACCGTTGGAGATCCAGGTCTTGGTGCCGTTGATCACGTAGCCGTCGTTGCCGTCGCGCTTCGCGACCATGCGGATCGACTGCAGGTCGGTGCCGGCATCGGGTTCGGTGAGCGCCAGCCCGCCCCGGATCTCGCCCGTGGCGAACTTGGGCAGCCAGCGCTCCTTCTGGCGCGGCGTGCCGAACTTCTCGACCGCCAGCGCCAGCATCAGGTGGGAGTTGAAGATGCCGGTGATGGCCATCCACACCGACGAGACGCGCATCACGATCTCGGCGTAGGTCGTGGCCGGCAGGCCGAGCCCGCCATATTCCGGGCTGATCGTGGCGCCGAACAGGCCGAGTTCCTTCATCTGCTCGACGATCTCCGCCGGCCATTTGTCGGCATGGTCGAATTCCTTCACGCGCGGCGCCACCTCCCGCTCGATCCAGCGGTCGATGGTGGCAAGCAGCTGGGCTTCGTCGGCCTTGTCGATCGTCTTCATTCGTTCCTCCCGGCCGCCATCATGCCCGACGGAAGGGGGCGAACAAGGCCGCGGAACCTCAGGACGAAATCCAGGCGAGCGACGGCCCTAGGCGACGCGACACACCTCGTGCATCATCGCGCACAACAATCTCCAAATAAAAGGAAAGACGCGATGAGGAGACGTCACTTCACGGCCGGCCTGGCGACGCTACCGTTCGTGCCCACCTTCGCCCTGGCGCAGGGCGACGACTGGCCCAATCGCAACGTCCGCATCGTCTGCCCGTTCACGCCGGGCGGCTCGCAGGACAATATCGCCCGACGGCTCGCCGCCAAGCTCAGCGACGAATTCGGCCAGACCTTCGTCGTCGAGAACCGCACCGGCGCCGGCGGATCGATCGCCGCCGACAATGTCGCCAAGTCGCCGCCCGACGGGTACTCGGTGCTGCTGGGCAACATCGGCAGCCACGCGCTGGTGCCCCACCTCTATCGCAGGCCGGCCTACAACGCCGTCACCGACCTCGAGACCGTGGCCTGGATCGGCACGCAGCCCAACCTGCTGTGCTGCAATCCCAACTTCCCGCACGATACGCTGCCCAAGCTGATCGAGGCGGCGAAGAAGGAGCCCGGCAAGTACTCCTTCGGCTCATCCGGCCTCGGCACATCTCCGACGCTCACGATGGAGTTGTTCAAGCAGAAGACCGGCGTCGACATCACCTTCATCAGCTATCGCGGCGCTGCCGCGGCTGCCGCAGACGTGCTGGCCGGCCACGTGCCGATGGTCATCTCCAACATCGATTCCCTGATGAGCCAGGTGAGCGCGGGCAAGCTTAAGCCCATGGCGTCGAGCGGCGCCAAGCGTTCGCCGGTGACGCCCGACACGCCGACCTTCGCCGAGGTCGTGTCGCCCGATCTCGTGGTGACGTCGTGGTCGATCTGGGCCGTGCCGACCGGCACGCCGGCCAAGATCAAGGACAAGCTACGCGTGGCGACGGAGAAGGCGCTGAAGTCGCCCGACGTCATGGCGAGCATGAAGGCGGGCGGCTTCGAGCCTGGCATCATGACGGTTCCCGAGATCGACGCGTATATCCAGACCGAGATCAAGCGCTGGGGCGAGGTCATTCGTGCCGCGGGCATCAAGCCGGAGTAGCCCTCTCATCCCGGACCTGCTGGCACCAGGGCTCGACCTGGTGTTTTGCGGCACCGCGCCCAGCCCGGCCTCGTTCAAGGCGCGCGCCTACTACGCCAATCCGGGCAACGCCTTCTGGCCGACCCTGTACGCGGTCGGCCTGACGCCGGAACGGCTGACGCCGCAGCGTTACCCGGAGCTGCTGACGATGGGCCTTGGACTGACCGACCTCAACAAGACCGAGGTCGGGTCGGACCACGAGCTCACGCCCCAAGCGATGGATGCGCCGTCACTTCACGCCAAGCTGCGCCGCTTCCGTCCCGCCGCCATCGCCTTCACCTCCAAGAATGCCGCATCACTGGCCCTTGGCATCAAGGCGCCGGCCTATGGGCGGCAGGCGGAGCTTCTCGAAGGCGCGGTGGCCTTCGTGCTGGCCTCGCCCTCGGGGCGCGCGCGCTCCTTCTGGACGCTGGCGCCCTGGAAGGAGGCCGCCGCCTTTGTCGCCGAGCGGCGCCATCTGCGAGAGCGCGCGGCGTGAGGATCAGCCGCCGCGCCGCGCTGGCCGGGCTGATCGGCCTGCCTGCGCTGGCAGAAGCCCAGGACGCCGCCGCTACGCTGCGCGACCTCGCACGACGCGCCACGATCTACCTCTTCCCGGTCTACGAAATGTATCGCGCCCGCTGGCGCGCGACCGTCGACGAGACGAACCCACAACGCCAGCGGCTCAACCGCTTCCGTCATATGCCGACCCTGGCCGATCCGACCACCCGCGACGTCACCACGCCGAACGCCGACACGCTCTATTCTTCAGCCTGGCTCGACCTGTCGCTGGAACCGCTGTTCCTGACCGTGCCGCCGGTCGGCGATCTCTACTACAGCTATGCCTTCATCGACCTGTTCACCGACAACTTCCTCGTCGTCAGCAATCGCCTCAAAGGTAACGGCTTGGCGACGCACATGATCGTTGGGCCGAAGTGGAACGGTGACGCACCGGGCGACGTGACATTGGTTCGAGCGCCCACCACCTCGGCATGGCTGCTCGGTCGCATTCTTGTCGACGGCCCCGGGGAGCTCGACCGCGTGCGTATCCTGCAGAACCGCGTGCTGCTCGAGACGCCCGACATGCGCAACGAACGGCGCATCCTCGAGACGGGCGAGCTGATGCGCTTCCGCACACAGGCGCCGCCCGAACCGGTGGCCGACTGGCCGGCCCCTCATCTCGCTGACCCCTTCGACCTGTTCGACATCGGCATGCGGGCGCTGGGCGAGAGCCCGCTGCCCGAACGCGACCGCCCGCTGCTGGAGGCGCTCGCCCCGCTGAAGCTGAAACCCGGACGCAGGTTCGACCAGCGCGCCTTCAGCGATGCCGAACGGCGCGCCATTCTCGCCGGCATGGAACAGGGTCATGCCGACATCCGTGCTGCCGCCGGGCGCGGCCGCACGATCGACGGCTGGACCTATGGCGAGCGGCACCTCGGCAACTTCGGCGACGACTATCTCTATCGCGCCGCCACGGCGCTGACGGCACTCGGCGCCTTGAGTCCGGGCGAGGCGGTCTATGTGAGCTGCGCGGTCGATGCGGACCGACGCCCTCTCTCCGGCACCCAGCGCTATACGCTCACCTTTGCGGCCGACCGCCTGCCGCCGGCACGCGCCTTCTGGTCGCTGTCGGCCTACGAAGTGGCGCCGGAGGGTCGCGCCTTCTTCGTCGAAAATCCCATCGCCCGCTACTCGATCGGCGATCAAACCCCCGACCTGACGCGCGGCGCCGATGGGTCCCTCACGATCTACATCCAGCGCGAACGCCCCCAGGACGACCGCGCCGCCAACTGGCTGCCGGCACCGGGCGGGCCGATGCGACTGGTCCTGCGCGCCTATCAACCCGACGAGGCGATGATGGACGGCCGCTACCGCGTACCCCCGGTACGTCGCAACTCCTCTCCCTGACGGGCGTTGCTCCTGCGAACAAGCAGGAGGTCCCACCGACACTTCCCGCAGCTCTCTGCCGGCGGGCGCCGGCTTGCTTGCGGACGCGCAGTCGAAGGGCCTCTTTCCAGCACACGTCTGATCGAAACGAAAATGGGTCCTTCGACTGCGCAGCCCTTCGGGCCGCTCCGCTCAGGACGACGGCGTTAACTTCAGGGCCCGCTCAAGCCCCCGGCTGGATGCGATGTGATTCTTCCTCGGCCTTGGCTTCGATCGCTTCCATGTCGTCGTCGCTCAGGCCGAAGTGATGGCCGATCTCGTGGATCAGCACGTGGCGCACGATGTGCGGCAGATCCTCGCCCGATTCGCACCAGTAATCGAGGATCGGACGGCGATAGAGGAAGATTCGGTCGATGTCGTTGGCGACATGACCGGCACCGCGCTCCATCATCGACACGCCCTGATAGAGACCGAGCAGGTCGAATGGCGTGTCGAGTTCCATCTGCTTCTCGACCTCGTCGGACGGGAAGTCGTCGATCTGGATGCGCACGTTGCCGACGTGACGACGGAATTCCTCGGGAATCGTCGCGAGCGCCTCGGCGGCGATCGCTTCGAAATCCTCCAGTGTGGGCGCCAGACCGAAGCAGGGCATGCGCCGAGGATTGTTGAAGACCGGCATGACTCCCCCTTATAGGACCAGCGCGCCCGCGCCAAGCGCCCCGTCGAGAACGATTGTGTATCTCCCGATCCCGAAGTTGGCGCGGGATTCGCATGGTCGCCTTCGTGATCGATCCGCATTAAGCTCCCGCCGCACATGTTTCGCTTTCTCGTCCGTCGCCTGATCGTAGCGCTGCTCGTCGCGGCAACGGTCATGACCCTCGCCTTCATCCTCACACGGCTGTCGGGCGACCTCGCCATCTCGATCGCCGGGCCCAACGCCACGGCGGCCGACATCGAGGCGGTGCGCAAGGCCTACGGGCTCGACCGTCCCGTGATCGAGCAGTTCCTGGACTGGGTCGGGCGTGCGGTGACCGGCGATCTCGGCAACAGCTACTTCTTCCAGACGCGCGTCTCGACGTTGATCGCCGAGCGGATGCCGGTGACCCTGACGCTCGGCCTGACGGGCCTCTCGCTCGCGCTCCTCATTTCAATTCCCATGGGGATCCTCGCCGCGGTCCGCGAGAACACAAATTTCGACCGCGCGGTGCAGATGGTGGCCCTGATCGGGCAGGCGATGCCGTCCTTCTGGCTGGGCCTCCTGCTGATGATCGTCTTCGGCCTCAGCCTGGGCTGGCTACCGATCTCGGGAACCGGTTCGTGGGAGCATTTCGTGATGCCGGGCATCGTGCTCGCCTTCTCCGCGGTGCCGGCCCTCACCCGCCTCACGCGCGCCGGCATGATCCAGGCGATGTCCAGCGACTACATCCGCACCGCGCGCGCCCAGGGTCTGTCGCGCGCCTCGATCCTGCTGAAGCACGCCCTGCGCAACGCCGCCATTCCGGTCGTCGCCATCGCCGCCGTGCAGCTCGGGTTCATGCTGGGCGGCTCGATCGTCATCGAGCAGGTCTTCGCGCTGCACGGTGTCGGCTTCCTTGCCTGGGAAAGCATCGCCAAGAACGACTTCCCGGTCGTGCAGGCCGTCGTGCTGGTGCTCGCCGTCATCTATGTGGCCCTGACGATGGTCTCCGACCTGTTGAATGCCGTGCTCGATCCGCGGCTGCGCGCATGAGCACCGCCGTGGCCATCAATGCCGGCCCGCGCCGGGGCTGGAGGAGCGCCGGCACGTGGATCGGCGCGGTCATCGTCGGTCTTGCGCTGTTCTGCGCGATCTTCGCGCCGCTGATCGTGCCGCACGATCCGTTCGCGCAGGACCTCAACCGCCGCCTGCTCGTGCCGTTCTGGATGGAAGGGCACAATCCCGACTTCATCCTCGGCACCGACCAGCTCGGCCGCGACTATCTCTCGCGCCTGATCTGGGGGTGCCGCATCTCGATGCTGATCGGTGTCACGGTCACGATCGTCTCCGCCCTGATCGGCATCACCATCGGTGTGCTGGGCGGCTTCTTCGGGGGTCGCATCGACGACGCGGTGCTGTTCGCCATCACGACGCGCCTGTCGATCCCCGTCGTCCTCGTGGCGCTGGCCGTCGTGGGCCTGCTCGGCACCTCGATGACCCTGCTGGTCCTGACTCTCGGCCTGCTGCTGTGGGACCGCTTCGCCGTCGTCGCACGCTCGACCTCCATGCAGGTGCGCAACCTCGACTTCGTCGCCGCCGCCTGGTGCGCCGGCTGTTCGCGCTTCCGCGTCCTGTCTCGCGAGGTCCTGCCCAACATCGCGAGCCACCTCGTCGTGGTGGCGACCCTCGAGGTCGCGCTGGCGATCCTGCTCGAGGCGACGCTGTCGTTCCTCGGGCTCGGCGTCCCGCCGCCGCTGCCCTCGTGGGGCCTGATGATCGCCGAGGCCAAGGACTACATGTTCTTCAGCCCGTGGGTGATCGTCATTCCGGGCGTGGCGCTGTTCGTGCTGGTGCTCGGCATCAACCTGCTGGGCGACGGCTTGCGCGACGCCTTCGGCACGCGGTCGCGCACATGAGCGCCCTTCTCGACGTCGAGCGGCTCGAAGTCGGCTTCGGCGGCCGCACCTCCGCGGTGCGCGGCGCCTCGCTCACGGTGGAGCGCGGCGAGACCCATTGCCTGGTAGGAGAATCGGGCTGCGGCAAGTCGGTGACCGCGCTCGCGATCATGAACCTGCTGGCGCGCGGCGGCCACCGCACGGCGCAGCGCCTCACCTTCCAGGGCGAGGACCTGCTGAAGCTCGACGACCGGGGTATGGCGCGGCTGCGCGGCAATGCCATGGCGATGATCTTCCAGGAGCCGATGACCAGCCTCAATCCGGCCTACACGATCGGCTCGCAGATGACCGAGGTGATGCGCCGCCACAAGAAGGTGAGCCAGCGGGTCGCCATCGACCGCGCCGCCGATCTGCTGGGCCAGGTCGGCATCACCGCGCCGGGGCTTCGTCTCGGCCAGTTCCCGCACCAGCTCTCGGGCGGCCTGCGCCAGCGGGTGATGATCGCCATGGCGTTGATGTGCGAGCCGCAGCTCCTGATCGCCGATGAGCCGACCACCGCGCTCGACGTCACGGTGCAGGCGCAGATCCTGCGCCTTCTTGCGCAGCTGCAGCGCGACCTCGGCCTCGGACTGCTGCTGATCACCCACGATCTCGGCATCGTGGCCCGCATCGCCCATCGCGTCTCTGTCATGTATGCGGGCGAAGTCGTCGAGAGCGCGGCCACCGCCCAGCTGTTTGCCGATCCCAAGCACCCCTATACGCAGGGTCTGCTGCGCTGCGTGCCGGTGCCGGGCAAGCAGCGCCAGGACGAGCCGCTGGGCTCGATCCCCGGCACGGTGCCGCGCATCGGTCCGGGCTTCGAAGGCTGCGGCTTTCGCGATCGCTGCAGCTTCGCCGACGCGACCTGCGCCCACACCGTCCCGCACCAGACCGCGGCGCCGGGCCACGACTATCTCTGCCGGCTGGCGCCATGACCACAACGACAACCCTGCCGGCGATCGAACTCAAGTCGGTCGGCAAGACCTTCCGTGTCTCCGGCGGTATCCTGGGCAAGGATCGCCGCGTGGTGGCCGTTGACGGCGTCTCCTTCGCGGTGCCGCCAGGCGGCGTGCTCGGTGTGGTGGGCGAGTCGGGCTGCGGCAAGTCCACCCTCGCCCGCCTGATCCTGGGCCTGCTCACGCCCGATTCCGGCGACATCGCGGTCGAAGGCCAGCGCATCGTCGACATGGACCGCAAGGCGCGCGCGCGCCTGATCCAGCCGGTATTCCAGGACCCCTTCTCCTCGCTCAACCCACTGACCCGCATTCGCGACATCGTGGCGATGCCCCTGCAGGCGCAGGGCAGCTTCTCGCGGGCCGAGATCGCCAAGCGCGTCGACGAAATGCTGGAGCGTGTCGGCCTGCCCGGCGAGATGGGCAACCGCCTGCCGGCCGAACTGTCAGGCGGCCAGCGCCAGCGGGTCGCCATCGCGCGCGCGCTCGTGCTGCGCCCGCGCATCGTGGTGTGCGACGAGCCGACCTCGGCCCTCGACGTCTCGGTGCAGGCGCAGATCCTGAACCTGCTGGCCGAGCTGCGGCGCGACCTGGGCCTCACCTATCTGTTCATCAGCCACAATCTTGCGGTCGTCGAGCATGTCGCGAGCGAGGTGGCGGTCATGTATCTCGGCCGCATCGTCGAGAAGAAGCCGACGCAGGCGCTGTTCCACCAGCCGGAGCATCCCTACACCAAGGCACTGCTGGCCTCGGTGCTGACGCCGGAGCCCGGCCTCGGCGTGCCCGATGTCGGCCTGGGCGACGTCATGCCCGATCCCGCCAACATCCCGCCGGGTTGCCGCTTCCATCCGCGGTGCCCGATCGCCGAACCGCGCTGCTCAACCGAAACGCCGCCGCTCAGGCCTCGGCCCGGCGGCGGCGTGGAGTGTCTGCTGGTTCCTTAGACGAGAGATCCCTCGGCTACGCTCGGGATGGAAGTGAGGCGCTTGCGCGCGTCACTTCCACTTGGCGAAGTAGAAGCGCGGCAGTTCGTCGGGGAAGGTCTTGAACTCCAGGCCCTTCGAGAAGGCGTAGGTGTTCACGTAGGTGTTGATCGGCAGCCAGTAGGCCTTCTCGGTCGCGATCTTCACCGCCGCCGAATAGGCCTTCTTGCGCGCTTCGGTGTTGGAGGTGGAGCCGCCCTCGGCGATCAGCTTCTCGAGCTCGGGATCCCTCGAATAATTGTCGAGCGCGCCGGCGCCGAACATCACGGGCAGGATCGCCGAGACGTCGTTGATCGAGTAGCTGCCCCAGCTACCCATGTAGAGGGGCGCCTCGCCCTTCTGGGCCTTCTGGATGGCCGGCGCGACCTGCAGCTGGGTGATCTTCACGCGGATGCCGACGGCGGTGAGATAGTTCTGGATCGCCGCGCCCCACGAGGTCGGCTGGACGTAGCTCACCATCTCGACGTCGAAGCCGTTGGGGTAGCCCGCCTCGGCCAGCAGCGCCTTGGCCTTGGCCGGATCGAAATCGTATTTCACGGCGGCGTCGGCATCGCAGCCGAACTGGCTCGGGAAGCACGGCGCCGGCGGCACGCGGCTGCCGCCGCCGACCAGCTTGTCGGCGAACTGCTTGCGGTCGACGGCGTGCCAGATGGCCTGGCGCACCTTGAGCTTGGTCAGCGGATTGTCGGCGCCGGTGCGGCCGGCGGCGTCGATCGAGAGGTAGCCGACACGCATCGATTCCTGCCGCACGGCCTGCAGGAACGGCATCTTGTTGATGTCGTTGGTCTGGTCGGGATTGATGTTCCAGATCCAGTCCGCGCGCTGGGCCAGCAGCTCGGTCACCGCGGTGGCGAGGTCGGGCACGAAGCGGACATGCAGCTTCTTGATCGCCGGGACGCCCTTGGGCGAGCCCTTCCAGTAATCGTCGAAGCGCTCGAAGAACACTTCCTTGCCCTGGTCGTTCTTGACGATCTTGTAAGGGCCGGCGCCAACCGGCTTGGCCGAGAAGCCCTCGGGTCCGACCTTCTCGCGATAGGCCTTGGGATGAATCGGCGTCACCATGGCGAGATATTCGAGCGCCGCCGGCGTCGGCCTCTTCATCTTGATGCGCACGGTCCAGTCGCCGGTCTTCTCGGCCTTGTCGATCCAGGCGTAGTTCGACGGAGTGGCGACCTTGGAGGCGGGATCGGCCGCCATGTTGATCGTGTAGACGACGTCGTCGGGCGAGAGCGTGCTGCCGTCGTGGAACTTCACGCCCTGGCGGATCGTGAGGTCGAGCGTGCTGTCATCGGTGAACTTCCAGTCGGTGGCCAGCGACGGCTTGATCTCGAAGGTCGCGGGATCGCGATGCACCAGCATGTCCCAGGCCTGGTGAGCCAGGATCAGGCCGGTGCGCTGGCTGTTGAAATACATGTCGACGTTGGGCACGGCGTCGTTGAACAGGATGCGAAGCTGGTCGGCAGCCTTCTGGGCAGAGGCAGGCGTCGCGGCAGCGGCACCGAGCATGGCGGCGGTGGTCGAAAGCAGGGCAGTGCGACGGGTGATTTTCAAGAACGCCTCCGGTTTGTTGTTGCGAGCCTAGGCTGCTGGCCCGCGATGAGGCAAGCTTCACGCCAACCGAGGAGAGAACAGATGACCGCCAAACTCGCCGGCAAGGCCCGCACGCAGGCACTCGCCT
>CAIYWM010000614.1 GCA_903929895.1 uncultured Alphaproteobacteria bacterium | reverse complement strand
ATTCCTCGCCCATCACGTAGAGGCGAAGCGGGGTGTGGCCGAACAGGGCGGCCACGTTGATCGCCGAGCCACGCTTCTCCAGCGCGTCGAGATATTGCGGGAAGGTCTCGAACGGCCAGTCCGTGCCGAGGCCCGCTTCCAGCGCCTCGAGGCTCATGCCCTCGACCTTTTCCAGGGTCTGCATGATCATCTTGCGGTGGATCTCCCGGGTCGGGGCGACACCGAAGCCGCAATTGCCGATCACGGTCGTGGTGACGCCGTGCCAGGGCGAGATGGTGAGCATTCGATCCCACAGGATCTGGGCGTCGTAATGCGTATGCACGTCGACGAAGCCCGGCGAGACGACCTTGCCCGTGGCGTCAATCGTCTGCTCGGCCGGTCCGTCGGCCTTGCCGAGCGCGACGACCTTGCCATCCTTGATTCCGAGGTCGCCGACGAAGCCCGGCTTACCGGTGCCGTCGACGATGGTGCCGCCGGTAATCTTGAGGTCGAAGGTCATGGCCACTCCGGGGTAAACGCCTGTTTATATTGGCGCGGGTGCGTCGCAGGGGCAATGCCGTGCTTGCATGGCAAGGTCGCGCTGCTACGTTCCGCGCGGTTCGGGAGGATCATCGATGGCCAAGCACAAGATCGCACTCATTCCGGGTGACGGAATCGGTAAGGAAGTTCTGCCGGAAGGCGTGAAGGTTCTGGAGGCCGCGGCGCGGCGCTTCAATTTCGAGCTCGAGTTCACCGACTTCGACTGGTCGTGCGATCGTCTGGTGAAGACCGGCAAGATGATGCCGGATGACGGCATGGAGCAACTCAAGGCGTTCGAGAGCATCTTCCTCGGCGCCGTGGGCTGGCCGGGTGTCCCCGATCACGTTTCGCTGTGGGGCCTGCTGATCCCGATCCGTCGCGATTTCGACGAATACGTCAACCTGCGCCCCGTGCGGCTGTTCGAAGGCGTGCCGTCGCCGCTCGCCAATCGCAAGCCGGGCGAGATCGACTTCTGGGTGGTGCGCGAGAACACCGAGGGCGAGTACAGCTCGATCGGTGGCCGCATGTTCCAGGGCACCGACGACGAGATGGCCATTCAGCAGTCGATCTTCACCCGCAAGGGCGTCGATCGCATCCTCAAGTTCGCTTTCGAATTCGCCCGGACGACGAAGAAGAAGCATGTCACGTCGGCCACCAAGTCGAACGGCATCATCCACACGATGCCGTTCTGGGACGAGCGCTTCGCCGAGATGTGCAAGAAGTATCCGGACATCAAGGCCGACCAGTATCACATCGACATCCTGACGGCGCATTTCGTGCGCAACCCGGACTGGTTCGACGTGGTCGTCGGCTCCAACCTGTTCGGCGACATTCTCTCCGACCTCGGCCCGGCGCTCACCGGTTCGATCGGCGTGGCGCCGTCGGGCAACATCAACCCGGAGCGCAAGTACCCGTCGATGTTTGAACCGGTCCACGGTTCGGCACCTGACATTGCGGGCAAGGGCATCGCCAACCCGATTGGGCAGATCTGGTCGGGCGCCATGATGGTCCGTCACCTCGGATATCCGGAAGCGGCCGAGGCGATCGAACGGGCCATCGCGGCCTCCCTGGTCGAGGGCGGTCCCCGCACCAAGGATCTGGGCGGCAATGGCGACACAAAAACGGTGGGTGCGGCCATTGCAGAGCTCGTGAAGACGGTGTAGCAGCCGCGTTACAGTTATTCTTGGGAGGGTAACCCTGTGAAGAGACGCAACCTGCTGACGACCGTTGCGGCCGCTGCCGTGGCGGCCGCCCCCTTGGGTGCAATGGCCCAGACGGCCTATCCGACGAAGCCGGTTACGGTCGTCGTGCCGTTCGCGGCCGGCGGCCCGACCGACGCGCTGGCCCGCGTGCTCACCGCTCGCATGGGCGAGGCGCTCGGCCAGACGATGATCGTCGAGAATGTCGGCGGTGCCGGCGGCACGATCGGCGTCAACAAGGCCGCCAAGGCGACGCCCGACGGCTATACGATCCTGTTCACGCACATGGGCACCCTCGCGGTGAACATCGCGCTCTACAAGACGCTGCCCTACGACAGCCAGAAGGACCTCGAACCGGTCGGCCTCGGCGGCACGAACCCGATGGTGCTGGTCGCCAAGAAGGACCTGCCGGCCAAGGACTTCAAGGAGTTCGAGGCCTATGTGAAGGCCAACCAGAAGAAGGCGCAGTACGGCATGGCCGGCATCGGCGCCGCCTCGCATCTGGGTGGCCTTATGCTGAACAGCATGATGAAGGTCGACGTGCTGGAGATCCCGTACAAGGGCACCGGCCCGGCGCTGAACGACCTGGTCAGCGGCCAGTTCGACTACATGGTCGACCAGGCGGTGAACGTGCTGCCGCAGATCAAGGCCGGCACCATCAAGGCTCTTGGCGTCAGTACGCTGAAGCGCCTGCCGCAACTGCCGGACGTGCCGACGATCGACGAGGCGGGCCTCAAGGGCTACGAGGTCACGATCTGGAACGGCTTCTTCGTCGCCAAGGGCACGCCGAAGAACGTCATCGAGACGCTGAACAAGGCGCTGGTCACGGCGCTCAGCGACGAGAAGGTGCGTGCGCGCCTGATCGAGCAGGCGGTCGATCTGCCCGAGCCGAAGGACGCGACACCCGAGGCACTCCGTGCCCAGCTCAAGGCCTCGATCGACAAGTGGGTCCCCGCGATCAAGGCCGCCGGCGTCCAGCCGCAGTAGTCTCGACTGCCGACGGCATGAAGGGCCGCCCCAGGGCGGCCCTTCTTTTTTGCAAACGGCGCCTCAACCCGGATTGGCGGCACCCGATGGCGCCGGGGGCTGTTGCCCGCGGGGAGGCCGCTCCTTTTCAGGAGGCTGTCCTGTGCCTGCGCGCGGGGGCTGTCCCTGCTGTCCCATGCGATGCGGCTCGGAAGGCGGTGCGCCGCTTCCGCCGCGTCCGTTCGGGGGAGGCGGTCGACGCTCGCCCTGTGTGTTCGCGCCGTCATCGTGCGCCTTGGCGCCGGCCTTGCCTTGAGGTGGCGGTCCCTGCGACCGGTCGGTCGAAGTGTCCGTCGAAGTCTGGGAAGACGAGGGAGGGGGCATCCGGTCTTGTGCGCGAACTGCGGTGCTGGCGAGAGCAAACAATAGGAGAGAGACTGACGCGACGGATTTCACCGATTGCATGCAGGTTCCTTTGGGCCGAGATCGGCGGCCGATGCCGCCTTGTCCTCGCTACGCCCTCCGGGGAAGCCTCATCCCCCGATTCAATCTGGGCAATCAGGTGGCAATGCCCAGACTGTCGAACCCGATGTCGACCGCCCGCCGCGTGTCGCCGCTCTCGTCGCGCAGCGCCAGCAGGAGGGTGCGGGCCGGCCAGTCGATTTCGATCACGCCAAAATTGGCGGCGGCGAAGAGGGGGCCAATGCGGTTGGGTCCAGGCTCCTTGGCCGCCCAGTAGACCATGTTGAGGCCGCTCGAAGTGGCCTCGTACAGCGGATAGAGATCTTCGGGACTCTCGCGATAGAGCGCGCCGACGTGACGGTCGCCGGACAGGAAGACGACGCCCTTGGCGCCGTTCTTGCGAATCGTATCCACGAGCTTTTGCTTTTCGAGGGGCATGTTTCCCCAGCGCTCCCAGCCATGGCCTTCAGCCAGAACCTGAGTGCTCGACACGATCAGACGCAACTCGGCCGGCTTGCGCAGCTCCGCCGCCAGCCACGCCCATTGCTCGGGGCCCAGCATCGTCTTGGCCGGATCGGGGTCGGGCAGGTAGCGCTCCCTGCCCGGCGCGCCGCGCTTGTCGGTGATCTTGAGGGCTGAGCGGAACCAGCGCACGTCGAGCAGGATCACCTGAACGCGCTTCCCCGCCGGTCCGATGATCCGCGAATCATAGATGCCACCGCGTGTGCGCCGGATGTCACCCGCCGGCACCTTCCAGAAATCGAGGAAGAGGTCCTTGGCGACCGCCTTGTGGGCGAACTCCACGCCGCCGTCGTTCAACCCGTAATCGTGGTCGTCCCAGACCGCGAGATGCGGCACCGTCTCGCGCAGCTTCGCATAGCCCGCGATGTGCCTCGCTTCGTCGTAGGCTCGCTTCAGATCCGCTGCATCCGCCGCATTGAAGTCGCCATAGACATTGTCGCCGACAAAGATGAAGAGGTCCGGCCGGTAGGCGAGGATCGGGTCCCAGATCGGCTGGGGCAGGGTCTGCTTCGCGCACGAGCCGAAGGCGATGCGCGACAGGGGCTTTCCGGGCTGTGCCAAAGAGGCCGCGGGGGCCAGCGAGGCGGCGCCCGCAAGTCGGGCGAACGTGCGGCGAGTGAACATGGTAAACACCATAATGACATTTTGTGTGGT
>CAIYWM010000613.1 GCA_903929895.1 uncultured Alphaproteobacteria bacterium | reverse complement strand
GGCTCGAGCAGCTTGCACTGCGCCTTGGCCAAGCCCTCTTTGAACGCCGCGCGGGCGGCGATTTCGAAGGCCAGCACGCTGGAGTCGACGTCATGGTAGTTGCCGTCGGTCAGCGTGACCTTGAAGTCGATCACCGGGAAGCCGGCGAGCACGCCGGTCTCGCGCGAGGCCTCAAGACCCTTTTCGACACCCGGGATGAATTCCTTGGGGATCGAACCACCGACGATCTTGTTCTCGAACGAATAACCCGACCCAGCTTCGCCCGGCTCGAACGTCAGCTTGACGCGGGCGAACTGGCCCGAGCCGCCGGACTGCTTCTTGTGGGTGTAGTCGATATCGGCCTTGCGACCCAGCGTCTCGCGATAGGCGACCTGCGGAGCGCCGACATTGGCGTCGACCTTGTAAGTCCGGCGCAGGATGTCGACCTTGATCTCGAGATGGAGCTCGCCCATGCCCTTGATCACGGTCTGGCCAGTCTCGGCATCGGTCGAGACGCGGAAGGTCGGATCTTCCTGAACGAGACGACCGAGCGCCTGACCGAGCTTCTCCTGGTCGGCCTTCGACTTCGGCTCGATGGCAAGCTCGATGACGGGATCCGGGAAGTCCATACGCTCGAGGATCACGGCGTTGTCCGGATCGCACAGCGTATCACCCGTCGTGACACTCTTGAGGCCGGCAAGCGCGATAATGTCGCCAGCGCGGGCTTCCTTCACGTCTTCACGATCGTTGGCATGCATCAGCAGCATGCGGCCGATGCGCTCCTTGCGGTCCTTCGTGCTGTTCAGCACGCCGGTGGCCGACTGGAGCACGCCTGAGTAGACGCGCGCAAAGGTGAGCGAGCCGACGAACGGATCGGTCATGATCTTGAAGGCCAGCGCCGACATCGGCGCGTCGTCGCTCGACGGCAACGTGATCGGCTCGTCCGTGCCCATCTTCACGCCCTTGACGTCTTCAACGTCGGTCGGCGCCGGCAGATAGTTCACGACGGCATCGAGCATGGGCTGCACGCCCTTGTTCTTGAACGCCGAGCCGCACAGGATCGGCACGAACGCATAATTGATCGTGCCCTTGCGGATGCACTTGATCAGCGTGTCGTAGTCGGGCTCCTCGCCGTCGAGGAACTTCTGCATGGCATCGTCATCCTGCTCGACGGCCATGTCGAGCAGCTTGCCGCGGTATTCCGCAGCCTTTTCCTTCATGTCGGCGGGGATCTCGACGACCTCGAACTTCGCGCCGAGTGTCTCCTCCAGCCAGATGATCGCCTTGTTCGCAACCAGGTCGACCAGGCCCTTGTATTCGCCCTCGGATCCGATCGGGAGCTGGGTCACCAGCGGCTTGGCGCCGAGGCGATCAACGATCATGTCGACGGTGCGATAGAAGTTGGCGCCCGTACGGTCCATCTTGTTGACGAAGCAGATGCGCGGCACGCCATACTTGTCGGCCTGACGCCATACAGTCTCGGACTGCGGCTCGACACCGGCCTCCGAGTCGAAAACGCAAACCGCACCGTCGAGAACGCGCAGCGAGCGCTCGACTTCGATCGTGAAGTCGACGTGACCGGGCGTATCGATGATGTTGACGCGATAGTTGATGCCCGCGTTCGGGCCTGACTCGACCGTCCAGAAGCACGTCGTCGCGGCGGACGTGATCGTGATACCGCGCTCCTGCTCCTGCTCCATCCAGTCCATCGTCGCGGCGCCGTCGTGGACTTCGCCGATCTTATGCGACTTGCCGGTGTAGTACAGGATGCGCTCGGTCGTCGTCGTCTTGCCGGCATCGATGTGAGCCATGATGCCGATATTGCGATAGTGCGCGATGGGGGTAGTGCGAGCCATGGAACTGGGCTTTCTCGGACGGGGCCTGGAGGTCGCTTACCAGCGGTAGTGAGCGAACGCCTTGTTGGCGTCGGCCATCTTGTGGGTGTCCTCGCGCTTCTTCACCGCGTTGCCGCGACGATTGAAGGCGTCGAGCAGCTCGGCGGAGAGCTTCTCGGTCATGCTGTGGCCCGACCGGTCACGGGCGGCCTGGATGATCCAGCGGATCGCCAGCGCCTGGCGACGCTCCGGGCGAACCTCGACGGGGACCTGGTACGTGGCGCCGCCGACGCGGCGCGACCGAACCTCGACGGCCGGCTTCACGTTCTCCAGCGCCTCGTGGAAGGCCGGCACCGGGTCCTGCTTGAGCTTGGCTTCGACTTCGTCGAGCGCACCGTAGACGATGTGCTCGGCGACCGACTTCTTGCCACGCTCCATCAGTGTGTTCATGAACTTGCTGAGAACGATATCGCCGAACTTGGCATCCGGCAGAACTTCACGCTTTTCAGCTGCGCGACGACGGGACATTCTTTCCTCCCTCGCCCTACTTCGGACGCTTCGCGCCGTACTTCGAACGGCGCTGCTTGCGGTCCTTGACACCCTGCGTATCGAGGGTGCCGCGAATGATATGGTAGCGAACGCCCGGAAGATCCTTCACGCGACCGCCGCGGATCATGACCACCGAATGCTCCTGGAGATTGTGACCCTCGCCCGGGATGTAGCTCACCACCTCGTAGGCGTTGGTGAGGCGCTCCTTGGCGACCTTGCGCAGCGCCGAGTTCGGCTTCTTCGGCGTCGTCGTGTAGACGCGCGTGCAGACGCCGCGCTTCTGCGGGCAAGCCTCGAGCGCCGGCACCTTGTTGTGGGCCTTCAGGCCCTGGCGCTGCTTGCGGATCAACTGGTTAATAGTCGGCATTGATTTCCGGTTTCCTTAACGCCGTCTCGGGTCCGCCCAACATCGACGCATGGACACAAAGCAGATGCGCGGGCATAGCGACTGACGCACTGCCCCGCGCGAAACGATAACTTTGTGGCCTGGTGGCCTGACTTGTAGCGGTCCTCGGCGTCAGGCTGCGTCTTGGCTTCCACCAACCACCAGCCCCTCCGACGAGGTGGCGCGCTTATATGGCCGCTGTTCCGAGGCGTCAAGCACGCTGCGATGCTTTTCGCATTGATATCGTTGGTTATTTCGGAGTCGCCGGAATCCGACTCGTTCCTGACTCGCATGCCGCGCAGAGCGCAAGAATCTAACAACCATATTTAGTGGTCCTGTCGCTCGCTCGCCACAATTGAAGAAGGCCGCCCCCTTTCGGGGACGGCCTTTCCATTTTTCTCGCTGGACGACCTGATCAGTCGGCCGCGCGCTCCTCCTCCGACGTCGGAACCGGCTCGTCCTCGCCCTCGATACCGGCGGCCAGGATGGCCCGGTCGCGCTGCGCGGCGATCGCCTTCAGGCGGTTCACGACTCCGCCGGTACCGGCGGGAATCAGGCGGCCGACGATGACGTTCTCCTTCAGCCCCTGGAGGTTGTCGACACGGCCGCTGACGGCCGCCTCTGTCAGCACGCGGGTGGTCTCCTGGAAGGAGGCCGCCGAGATGAACGACTTGGTCTGCAGGGACGCCTTGGCGATGCCCAGCAGCACCGGGTCGGCCTTGGCCGGCCTCAGCTTCTCGGCGAGGATCTTGGCGTTCTCCACCTCGAACTCCGCCTTGTCGACCTGTTCGCCGATCAGGAAGGTCGTGTCGCCGGCGTCGGTGATCTCGACCTTCTGCAGCATCTGACGGGCGATCGTCTCGATGTGCTTGTCGTTGATCTTCACGCCCTGCAGTCGATAGACGTCCTGGATCTCGTTGACGAGGTAGGAGGCGAGCTCCTCCACGCCCTTGATGTCCAGAATGTCATGCGGCGCGGGGTTGCCGTCC
>CAIYWM010000612.1 GCA_903929895.1 uncultured Alphaproteobacteria bacterium | reverse complement strand
CTTCACGACCTCTTCGACGGACGCCTGGACGCGGTTCATGTCCTCGCCCGGCAGCAATGAAAGCGCCCCCTCGATGAGGCCGTGCGAAGCGATCCGCGTGTGAGTGCCCGGCGTCCCGACGTTCATGTGAGAGATGAGCAGGTTGGACGAGCGGCCAACTGCCTGTTCCAGCAGCGGGTGACGAGCGACCTCTGCCCGTCGGTCCGCCAGCGCCTTCAGACGGGAATGGATTTCCATCAGCGTGTCGGCTGGATTCTCGGCCTGATGGGCGAAGGCGAGATGGCTGATCTCATGGGTCGAAGGCGGCCTCCCCTCGACGAGGATGCGGAAGTCGAGCTGGCCCAGGCAGAAGGCCTTGATCTCCCGCATGCCCAGACCCGATTCGGCGGGATGACAGTAGACGGCCGCATCGGCTCTCAGGCCGCCGTGGAGCAAGGCCGACACGCCACGCGCGTGACGCTTGCTGGGCGTACTGGCCAGGATCACATCTCCGGCGGGCCGGCGACCGGTGGCGAGCAGTGTCCGCAACCCGTCGACCATCATCGCCACGCCGGACAGGTCGTCCGCCACACCCCAGCCGTGAATACGGCCGCTGTCGACGACGCCGCCAAAGGGATCGCGGCGCCATGCCTCGAGTCCGGCGAGGGGCTCGCCATCGGGATGGGCAAAGAAGATGACGCTTCGCCCCTCTCCCCCACCCTTGAAGGTCGCGACGACACTCTCGCGCTCACCCTCGACCATGGCGCGGCTCTCCGCGAACTCGCCCACCATGGGCACGTCGCCAGGCTTGTAGCGCACCGTCTCGACGGTGCAGCCCAGGGCGCGCGCCGCGTCGGCCACGACGTTCTGAACGGCCGCTTCGCCGCCCGTCTGGGCGCGAATGAGCTGACGCAGGAACGAAACGGAGTCTTCCATCAGATCGCCATCCGCGCTTCCCGGCGTTTCAGCAGCCTGATCAGGCTGAACGTCGTGTAGTCGATCGGGTCGCCGTCGGGCGGCACGTCGCGTCCCCCGACCTTTAGAACGACATTGCCGGGTGCCGCGTGAATCTCGAGTTCATGTCCGGTCTCGCTGATCGCCGGGTCGGCCACCAGTTCGGCGTCGGTTCGATCGAGCCCGAGGCCGGCCAGCGCGACGCCGACCGATGTGTTCAGGTTGTTGGGGAAGTGACGCGCGACCTCGCGCACGCTGCCCTTGAAGAAGACACGGCGCGTCTCGATCGATGCCAGATCGGCAAGCCGTTCGGCCGGCGTCAATCGCCACATGGAAGGTGACTTGATCTGACGATAGATCACGCGGCTCAAGCCCTCCTCGCGCGCCGTCGCCAGCAGGTCGAGCGTCCCGATCGCACCGGGCGCGATCTCCAGGCGGCCCGGTCCCGCTTCCGCCGCATCGATCAAGCGGCGCTCGATCCGCGGATCGGCGAAGGCCGTGAGCGACAGGGGTATCAGGTCGATGCCATGGGCCAGCAACCGGGGCCCCGTTTCGGCCAGCATCGATGCGGAGGCACACTCGATCGCCACCGCGGGCCCGCGCGCGAGGAACGCGTCGAGCGACGTGCAAACGGCCGCGCTGCCCACGAGTGCTGAGGCATCCTGCACTTGCGCGGGCCGCACCAGAACCGCCGCGACGCCGGGCATGCGTACCGCCAACCGTCGCCCGATCCGTCCAAAGCCGACGATGCCGTATCGCGTCACGAAGGAACCACGAAGCCGTAGCGCAGGTTCGACGGTTCGCGGCCGGCGCGCTCATAGTCCGACTTGATCGCGGCGAAGCGATCGTCGCGCCAGGCGGCTTTCTTGATGTCGTACTTGTACATCTTCGCGGAATTCTCGCCGAAGATGGCGCGCTTCACCGGCCCGTCGGCGCTGCCGAGCGGGGCGAAGCCGAACCTCTTCTGCATGTCCTCGGGAATCTCGAGGCGACGCAGCGCCTCGATCTGCCATTGCGGCGCACCGGTCCACACCGCGTCGGTGCCCCAGACGACATGATCGGCGCCCATGCCCTTGATCAGCATGCCCATCAGGGCCGCGCACAGGCGGGGCTCGGTCACCGTCGTCTGGGCGAAGATCTGGCCGAGGTCGGCGTAGACGTTGCTGACGCCGTATTTGGCGGGAATCTCCGCGAGGTCCGAGGTCCAGTCGACGCGGCCGGTCTTCTCGAACTGGTCGTAGCCACCAGCCGAGGCGCCGGGCGCGCCGGTCCAGCGGAAGGCCGAGTGGTAGACGACGAAGCGGATCTGCGGCCAGTCCTTCGCGGCCTTGCCGACATCGTCGACCGTCGCGTACGGCGTGAGATGCGGCCAGCGCTGCGACACCGACGGCGGATAGAGCCCCTTGTGGACGCAGACGATATCGTAGCCCGCCTTCACGATCTTCTCGTAGAAGGGATAGACCAGCTTCTCGTCGTCCATACGCCAGGGATGGCGCGCGAGATCCTTGTTGGTGTTGTCGCCGACCGTGTAGCCTTTCCAGGAATCGGGCTTCAAGGTCGCGATGCACTTGTCGACCTCGTCCATCCAGCCGTCGTAGCCCGGCGTGAAGATGGCGTGCGACAGGCAGCGCTTGGAGCCGGCCGCCTTGTTCACCTTCTCACGCGCCTCGGCCTTCATCTCGTTGGTGAGGAACCAGTCGCGCGGATCCTCCGAGGCCGAGCCGCTGAGCAGCGCCACCTTGGTGTCGCTGTCGAGATAGATCTCCTTGAACCAGTTCGGATACTTCAGGTCGTCGAGAGTCTGCGGCTTGCCGACGAGGCCGGGATTCCAGCCGGCCTTGCCGACCGCCTCGCGAGCGCGCACGAAGCCCGCGAGCCGTGTGTCGTCGCGCAGGAAGTGCGTGTGCACGTCCATGACGAACTGATCCTTCAGCCCGTCGGCCCGCGCCTGCGCGAGATCGACGCTCTTGGCCTCCGCCGGGGAGGCGCCATAGAGCGGACCGTACACCTCGTTCATCGCGACGAACGCCGTCGCCATGCCGGCGGCGGTCTGGAAGAAACGCCGGCGCGACAGGCCGTTCTTCTGGCCAAACTCGTCGCCGAGCGCATTCATGCGCGCTTCGACCTTCTTCTGTTGCTCGGTCTGCGGGACCGGCAGGAACTCGTCGCTGGAGACGACCTGTGTCGGCACCGGAGTCGCTGTGCCGGCCAGCCGAGCCGGCACAAGCCCGCCATGTTCCTCGTCGCTCAACATGCCCATGGCGGTCCTCGCGTGAACTAGGGTTCTACCGGGAGCGCGGATACCAAATCCCGCGCCGGTCGAACTCTAGCAAGAAGGTTGCCGCTATGCTCCCCCGGCCGGTCCCCTCACTTCGATTTTGGCGTCGCGGCAACACCCGGAACGTGATTGAGAACCGAGTGGACGAGGCCGCCATCGACCAGCAGCGACTGGCCGGTGATGTAACTGGCTTGCGGGCTCAGCAGGAAGGCGATGGCGTCGGCGATGTCGCCCGGCTTGGCGACCCTGCCGAGCGGCACCATCTTGGCGCGACCGCGCGCCAGGACGGGCTTGCTGTAGATCGCGTCCGTCATGGAGGTATGGACGAAGCCGGGACAGACGGCGTTGGCGCGGATGCCATCGGGCGCCCATTCCTGGGCCATCATCTCGGTCAGCATGATCAGCGCCGCCTTGGTCGGACTGTAGGCGCCGGTCGGGAGCTGCGGCACGACGCCCGCCATCGACGCCAGCATCACGATGGCGCCCTTGGAGCGCTTGAGATGCGGATGGGCCGCCTTGGCCAGCAGCCAGTTGGCGCGCAGGTTGATGTCGAACACGCGGTTCCAGGTCGCGAGGTCGAGATCGACCAGCTTCGACGGCGCGGTGATGCCGGCATTGCCCACCAGGGCATCGATGCCGCCCATCGCCTTGACGGCCGCCGCGATCACCTTGGCGGGCTCCGTAGGCTTGGCCATGTCGGCCTTGAGGGTGCGCACCTTGCAGCCCGAGGTGCGCAGGTTGGCGGCCAGCGCCTCGAGCTCGTCGAGATAGGCCACGTCGCAGAGGGTCATCGCCTCCGCGCCGTCGGCGGCCAGTTTCAAGGCGGTCGCGCGACCGATGCCACGGCTTGCGCCGGTAATGACGACCCGCATTGTTGTCCCTCCCCCTCTTGTCTTTCTTATGGGGAGGAGGGTGGCACGGTTCCCGGCCTCGGGTCGATGGGCAGCAGCCGATCGAAGCCGACCATTTTCTCGTAGAGCGCCGCCGCCTGCAGGAGCGCCGCCTCGCCACGCGGCTTGCCGACGAGCTGCAGGCCCACCGGGCGGCCGAAACTGTCGAAGCCGCAGGGCACGGCAATCGCCGGGCTGCCGGTCACGGTGATCGCGGAGTTGAGCGTCGAGCCCGACATGTAGTTTTCCAGCTTCTTGCCGGCGATGGTGGCCGGCGCCCGCAGGTTGACGTCGAAGGCGGCGGTCGGCGCACCCGGAGTCACCAGCAGGTCGTAGGTCTGGAAGAAGGTGAACATCCGCCGGTACAGCGCCGCTCGTTCCCGTTCGGCCCAGGCGAGCTGGCTGGTCGTCTGCTTGAGGCCGAGGTCGGTGTTCCAGATGATGTCGGGCTTGAACTTGTCGCGATGCTGCTGGATCTGCAGCTCGCGGTCGACCACGAACTGCTGGCTGCGCAGCGCCATGAAGACTTCGTCGACCGGACCGAAATCAGGCGAGACTTCCTCGACGATGCAGCCCAGCTCCTCGAAGCGTTGCGCCATCTTCGTGCAGATCTCGCGGATCTCGCGGTCGACCTCGAATCGGCCGCCGAAGTCGATGGTGAACGCGACGCGTTTGGGCAGCACGGGATTGGCGACCGCTGTGCTGAACGATACGGCGGGCGCGTCGAAGGTCATGGCGTCGTGCGGACAGAAGCCCGACATCGCGTCGAGGAACAGCGCCAGGTCGGCGACGTTGCGGGCCATCGGGCCCTGCACCGACTGCGGCGAATAGAGATTGTTCGAGGTGCCGCGCGTCACCCGCCCGGCCGACGGGCGGAGGCCGACCGTCGAGCAGTAGGTGCCGGGCCGCCGCAGCGAGCCGCCATGGTCGGAGCCGTGCGCCAGCCAGACCTCGCCGGTTGCCACCGAGACCGAACCGCCGCCCGTGGACCCGCCGCAGGTGAGCGAGGTGTTCCAGGGATTGCGCGTGCGGCCGAAGACCTCGTTGAAGGTGCTGCCGCCGGCGCCGAACTCCGGCGTGTTCGACTTGCCCATGACGATGCCGCCCTTGCGCTCGATGCGCTCGACCAGCGGGTTCGACTTCTCCGGCACATGGTTGGCGAAGATCGGCGAGCCGTAGGTGGTGCGCACGCCCGCCACGTCGGTCAGGTCCTTGATCGACACGGGAAGACCGGCCAGCCAGCCGGCCTCATTGTCGGCGTCGTTGGCCTTGCCTTCCATGATCCGCTTGGCGTGGTCGCGGGCGCGGTCGAGGCAGAGCGTCGGCATGGCGTTCACGGCGGGCTCGACCTGGGCCATGCGCGCCGCCGAAGCATCCACCAGATCGAGCGGCGAAATCTCCTTCTTCCTGAGGCGCGAAACGGCCTCGACTGCGGTAAGACGCCAAAGTTCGTTGCTCATGTATTGCCTCCGGTCACCACTGTGCCAGCCTTCACTGCGCCCTGTCTCCCTTCCCTGCCGCGCAAAGCTGGTTTAGCTGCCTTGACCGCTCCGCATGCGCACCGGCCCACGAATCGACCATGAGGAAATGCCCGATGAAGACCGACCAACCCGAAGCCCAGGGACCGCTCAAGGGCCTGCGCATCGTCGACATCTCGACGGTCGTGGCCGGCCCGTTCGCGGCGGGCCTGCTGGGCGATTACGGCGCCGAGATCGTCAAGGTCGAGATGCCGGGCGTCGGCGACTCGCTGCGCGCGCTGGCGCCGCACAAGGACGGCGTGCCGCTGTGGTGGAAGGTCACCAACCGCAACAAGAAGGGCGTCACGCTCGATCTTCGGTTGCCCGAGGGACGCGACCTGTTTGCCAAGCTGGTGGCCGACGCCGACGTGCTGGTGGAGAATTTCCGCCCGGGCACGCTCGACGGCTGGGGCATCACGCGAGCCTGGCTGCAGGGCCTCAATCCGCGCCTCACGATCCTGCGCGTTACCGGCTTCGGCCAGGACGGTCCCTATGCCGGGCGGCCGGGCTTCGCGCGCATCTTCGAGGCGATGAGCGGCTTCACTCAGATCTGCGGCGAGGAGGACGGGCGGCCGCTGCATCTCGGCTATCCGATCTCCGATGCCGTCGCCGGCCTGTTCGGGGCGCTGGGAATCCTCGCCGCCCTGCACGATCTCGCGCGCCATCCCGAGCGGCGCGGCCAGGAGATCGACTGCTCTGCGACCGAGGCGATGATGCGCACGCTCGAGTTCCTGGCGATCGAGTACGACCAGCTCGGCGCCGTGCGCACGCGGTCGGGCAATCGCAGCCAGTACGCCGCGCCGGGCAACGTCTATCGCACCGCCGACGACAAGTGGGCGTCGATCGCGGCCTCGACCCAGAGCATTTTCGTGCGGCTCTGCGCGGCGCTCGACCTGAAGCACCTGCTGGAGGATCCGCGCTTCGCCCTCAATCCGGCGCGGGTGAAGAACTATCTGGAGCTCGACGTGATCGTCGGCGCCGCCATCGGCAGGCTGACCCTGGCCGAGCTGCGCGAGACCTTCACGCGCCACGAGGTCGGCTTCTCGCCGATCTACGACATCGCCGACGTCTTCTCAGACCCGCAGTTCGCGGCGCGCCAGGCGATCGTGAGCGTGCCCGACTCGGAGCTGGGTTCGGTACGCATGCAGGGCGTCGTGCCACGCTTCTCCGAAACGCCGGGCGCCGTACGCCATGCCGGCCCGGCGATGGGCCAGCACAACGAGGAAGTCTATGGCGGCCTGGGCCTGTCCGCGGCGGAGATCGCGGGACTGCAGGCACGCAAGGTCATCTAACAGGCCGTCCAGAAAGCCGGGCCTGGGTGAATAAACGAAATAAATGAAATAAACGAATCAAACGAATTGAATGTCGCACCCCCTGAGGCAGGTATCCTGATACCGCTGGCGGGTCGATGTTCTTGCCGATACCTGCAAAAATACATTCCAACAGGCTGCACGGGAGGATCACGATGCATCGACGTACGTTTGGCGCGCTTTCGCTCGCCATCCTGGCCGCGCCGTCGGCCCAGGCGCAGGGCGACAAGGTCGCGAAGCTGGTGGTCGGCTTTCCGGCCGGCCAGGCGACCGACATCGTCGCCCGGCTGCTGGCCGAAGCGCTGAAGCCCGAGCTCGGCGAGACCGTCATCGTCGACAACAAGCCGGGCCAGGGCGGCAGCATTGCCCTCGGCCTGGTCGCCCGCGCGACGCCGGACGGCAGCACCTTCGTCCTGTCGCCACTCGCCGCGCTGGCGATCAATCCGCATCTCTACAAGAACGTGACCTACCAGAGCCTGACCAGCTTCGAGCCAGTGGCGCGGGTCTGCGACCTGCCGCTCGTGCTGGTGGTGCATCCGTCGCTGCCAGTGAAGACGCTGCCCGAGCTGATTGCCTACGCCAAGGCCAATCCGGACAAGCTCAGCCATCCCTCGTCGGGCAACGGCACCTTGAGCCATGTCGCCATGGAGGAGCTGAAGGCCAAGGCCGGCATGCGCATCCTTCACGTACCCTATCAGGGCAGCCCACCGGCCATGAACGACCTCGTCGCCGGCACGGTGCAGGTCGCTATGGATACCGTCACCGTCACCAAGCCGCATATCGATGCTGGTCGCCTGCGCCTGATTGCCGTCAGCACGCTCGATCGCCTGACCTTCTTCCCAGACACGCCGACCATCGCCGAGCAGGGCTTCCCCGGGCTCGAGGCCAGTGCGTGGCTGGCGGTCCTCCTGCCGGCGCAGACGCCAGCCGACAAGGTCAAGCGGCTGTCGGACGCCGTGGTGAAGGTGGTCGGCCTGCCGGAAATCCAGAAGAAGTTCCTGGCGGTGGGCGCCATTCCGCATGCGATGGACGCGGCTCAATTCACCGCGTTCCTGAAGAGCGAGGATCAGCGCTGGAGCAAGGTGATCGCCCAATCCGGCATCAAGGCAGACTGACCATCTGTCGCCGGCGCTGCGCCAGGTAGAGGATGCCCAGCAGCATCAGGTTGAGCAGGTTGAAGGCCAGCGCCGACTGGAACGCCGACGTATAGGAAAGCGTCGCGTCGAAGATGAAGCCACCCAGCCAGCCGCCCGCGGCCATGCCGGCCATGGCGAACAGCATCACCACGCCCAGCCGCCAGCCGGCGATCGTCGGACCGTAGAGGAAGCGCAGGTTGAGCGCATAGCCCTGCACGATGGCAATGAAGGGAATGCCGTGCAGCAGCGACAGCGCATAGATGCCGTTGATGTCGCGCACGTAGAGGAAGCCGACCAGCGAGCCGATCTGGATCACCGAACAGAGCAGGCTGACGGGCAGCGGTCCGATGCGCTGGGCGAGCCGCGCCATGACGAAGGTGGCGACGATGGCCGAGACCAGCACCAGCGACACCGCCTCGGTGCCGCGCGCCGCGGGATAGCCAAGGTCGCCACAGAAGGCGACCATGTGCACGAAGGGAATCGCCATGGCGGCGCAACAGCAGAAGCCGGCCGCCGACAGCAGCAACATGATCGCCGAGGAGGGCAGCGGCAGGTGCACTTTCTCCTCGCGCCGCCGTCCGCCCGGACCGCGTAGGGTCGGCGCCGCGCGAACGTAGAGCGCGCCCAGCAGCAACAGCCCGCCGGCCGACAGGCCGTAGACCAGCAGCGTGTCGCGCCAGCCGATCTCCGGCAGCAGCACACGATAGACCTGCGGCCAGACCGAGCCGGCCACCGCGGGCCCGATGGAGATCAGCGCGACGGCCATGTTGCGGCGTTTCTCGAACCAGCCCTGCACGTTGTTCATCGCCGGCGTGAAGGTGCCGGCATTGCCGAAGAAGCCCAGCAGCATCGCGTAGCCGGCGTAGAGCGCGAACTCGCCGCCACGCGAGGCGACCCATCCGCCCAGCGCGATCGAGATGCCGGCAATCAGCAGCGGCACCCGGGGACTGGTGCGATCGGCGAGCCAGCCCATGAAGACGCCGCCCACGCCCATGCCGAAGAAGCCCACCATGTAGGCGAAGGACGGCACGGCGCGCTGGTCGCCGAAATCGGCCGCCATCTCCTTGAGACCGACCATGGGCAGGTAGATGCCGCCGCCGCCCAGCGCGACGCAGGCCATCGAGACCAGCGCCAGCCGCCACGCATAGGCGCTGTCGATGCCCCTCCCCTGCGGGGCGACGCTCACTCGCGGGCCAGCGCCGCCGCAGCCGCCTTCTCGGCGTCGAGCACCTGGTCGTCGTCCATCAGCACGGTGACCTTGCGCAGCTTGCCGGTGAAGGCGAACGGCGCCTCGTAGTGGGACACCGGGCTCGAGCGGTCGCGGCCGATGTCGAGGCCCGACCAGGAGATGAAACTCACGAAGCCGTTCTGGGTGTCGAAGCTGCCCGCCGGCTCGCCGTCGATCAGGATCGTGGCGAGGTTGCGCCCCTGGTTGCGGCGCATGCGCACCGCCAGCTTGCGGTTGCCCGCCGGCACCGGACGGTCGGAGACGATCAGGTGGTGCTCGCCGCCGATGTTCATGTCGTAGGCGAGCTTGCCGTCCTTCATGTAGAGCGAGTAGCCGGTCGTCGCGTCGCCGTGGGCGATCAGCACGCCCTCGGTCATCGGCCCGTCGACCTGCACGTCGGCCTCGATCGTGTAGGTCCGGTTACGCACGTCGGGCGCCACATCGGTCGGGACATGGCCCATGCCGGCATGGAACACGAAGCGGTTGCGCGGTCCGTGGAAGCGCTTGGCATTGTCGGCGAAGCGCGGCGCGAAGCGGTCGTCGAGCGGCAGCACCTTGCTCGCCTCGGCCTGCCGCCACCATTCCTCGATCATCGCCTTCAGCCGCTCGGGCTCCTTCTCGGCGAGATCGTTGGTCTCGTTGAAATCCTGGTCGAGGTGGTAAAGTTCCCACTTGTCGTTGGCGAAGTCGGCGCCCGGCGGGTGGAAGGAGACCGCCTTCCAGCCGTCCTGCACCAGGCCGCGATGGCCGAACATCTCGAAATACTGCGGCTTGGCCTTGGACTTGGCCTTGGCGTTCTTCAGGCTCTTCGCGAAGCTGGTGCCTTCGAGCGGCATCTGCTTGACGCCGTTGATGACCTTGGGCGGCTTGATGCCGACGACGTCGAGCAGGGTCGGCACGAGGTCGCTGGCATGGCAGAACTGGTGGCGCAGCTCGCCGCGCGCGGCGATGCCCTTGTCCCAGGCCATCACCAGCGGATCGCGGATGCCGCCGCCATGGGTGTTCTGCTTGTAGCGGCGCAGCGGCGTGTTGGCCGCCATCGCCCAGCCCCACGGGAAGTTCGAATGCGTGTCGGGTCCGCCGATATCCTCGATGCGCGCGATCTTCTCCTCGAGCGATTCGCGGCGCAGGTTATAGGGACCCATGGCGTTGATCATGCCGAAGGGACCGCCCTCCTGGCTGGCGCCATTGTCGGACATGACGATGACCAGCGTGTCGTCGAGCTGGCCGGCACTCTCGAGGAACGCCATCAGGCGGCCGATATGCTGGTCGGCATGGTCGAGCATGGCGGCATAGGCGGCCTGCAGACGGGTGAACATGCGGCGCTCGGGCTCGGCTATGTCGGCCCAGGCGCGCACGGAGTCGTTGCGCGGCGGCAGCTGCGTGCCCTTCGGAACGACACCCATCTCGATCTGGCGCGCGAGGCGCTTTTCACGCTCGGCGTCCCAGCCTTCAGAGAACACCTGGTCGTACTTGGAGACGAGGTTGAACGGCGCCTGGTGGGGCGCATGGCAGGCGCCGAAGGCCACCCAGGTCAGCCACGGAATCTCGGCATTGTCGGCGACGTGATCGGCGAGATAGCGGATCGCCTGGTCGACCAGGTCCGATGTCAGGTGATAGCCGGTGGCGAACGTGCCCGGCGGATCGACTGGCGTGTTGTCACGCACCAGCTCCGGCGCAAACTGATCGGTCTCGGCATCCATGAAGCCGTAGTAGCGGTCGAAGCCGCGGCCCAGAGGCCAGCCGTCGAATGGGCCGGTCGCGCCGGACTCGGTGAGCGGCGTCACGTGCCACTTGCCCAGCATGTAGTT
>CAIYWM010000611.1 GCA_903929895.1 uncultured Alphaproteobacteria bacterium | reverse complement strand
CGCACCTCGGGAATGGCGGCGATCGGGGCCACGTCGGCGTAGCTCAGCCCGTGGCCGGCATGGCATTCGAGGCCGAGCCGGGCGCACAGCTTCGCCGCCGCGGCGATGCGTTGCAATTCCGCCTGCTTGGCCTGCCCCTCGATCTCGCAATAACGGCCGGTGTGCAGCTCCACGACCGGCGCGCCCAGCGCGACCGCCGCCTCGAGCTGGCGCGGATCGGCCTCGATGAAGAGCGAGACGCGTATGCCGGCATCGCGCAGGCGGGCGACCACTGGCCTCAGGTGATTGTGCTGGCCGGCCGCGTCGAGCCCACCTTCGGTCGTCCGCTCCTCACGCTTTTCCGGCACGATGCAGGCCGCGTGCGGCCGGTGACGCAAGGCGATGTCGACCATCTCCTGGGTCGCCGCCATCTCGAAGTTGAGCGGCACCTTGAGTTCGCGCATCAAGCCTTCGATGTCGGCATCGACGATGTGGCGCCGGTCCTCGCGCAGATGGGCGGTGATGCCGTCGGCGCCCGCCGCCTCGGCCAGGCGCGCCGCCCGCAGCGGATCGGGCAGGTGCCCGCCGCGCGCGTTCCGCACGGTGGCGACGTGATCGATGTTGACTCCGAGACGCAGGGGATTGGGCGCAGTCATACGCATCTTTCGCATAGGGAGGATAATGAGGCCGTCAATTGCGGGCGCGTTCGACGGCGTTGATGGCGGGAGTGGCGCGCAGAGCCGCGGTGATGTCGGCCAGGTGCTTCACATCGGACACCTCGACGTCGATCACCATGTCGAAGAAATCCATCGACCGATTGACGATGCGCAGGTTGGAAATGTTGCCCTCGTGGCGGGCGATCACCGTGGAAAGGCTCGACAGACTGCCGGGCTGGTTGGCGACGGTGATCTTGAGCCGCCCCGTGTAGACGCCGCCCCCACCCTCGCTCACCGAATCCCAGCCGACGTCGATCCAGCGCTCCGGCGCCTCGGAGAAACTCTCCAGCGTGGCGCAGTCGATCGTGTGGATGGTGATGCCCTTGCCCGTCGTGATGATGCCGACGATGCGGTCGCCGGGCAGCGGGTGGCAGCAGCGCGCGAAATGCACCGCCATGCCCGGGATCAGCCCGCGAATCGGGATCTGCTCGGCCTCGAGCTTGCCGCCTCGCACACCCTCGCCGGCCTTGCCGGACTTAGAGCGAGCCCGCGAAATCGGCACGATGTCGGCACCGCCCTTGCGTGGCTGCTTCAGCCCCGGATAGACCGCCGTCAAGACTTCGCGGGCACCGACGAGGCCGGCGCCGACCGTCGCGATGAGGTCGTCCGTCGAGGCCTGCTTGAAGTTGATGCGCACGCCGTCGAGGCCCTTTTCGGTGACCTCGTAGCCCTCCTCATGGAAGGCTTTCTCGAGCAGCGACTTGCCGAGCTGGATGTACTGCTCGCGCTGGCGCGTACGGATGAAGCGGCGGATCGCGGCCTTGGCCTTGCCGGTGACGACGAAACGCTCCCAGGTCGGCGACGGGGTCTGCGCCTTCGACGTGATGATGTCGACCTGGTCGCCGTTCGAGAGCTGCGTGCGCAGCGGCAGCATGCGGCCGTTGATCTTGGCGCCGACGCAGGTATCGCCCACCTGGCTGTGCACCGCATAGGCAAAGTCGATCGGCGTCGCGCCACGCGGCAGCGCGATCAGCTTGCCCTTGGGCGTGAAACAGAAGACCTGGTCCTGGAACATCTCGAGCTTGGTGTGCTCGAGGAATTCCTCGGCATTGGGCGCCTTGTCGAGGATGTCCATCAGGCTGCGCAGCCAGGCATATTGCGGCGCGTCGGTCGACGGACCGCCATGCTTGTAGATCCAGTGGGAGGCCACGCCGCGCTCGGCCTGGTCCTGCATCTCCTCGGTGCGGATCTGGATCTCGATGCGCTGGCCGAGCGGGCCGATGACGCCGGTGTGCAGCGAGCGGTAGCCGTTGGGCTTGGGAACCGAGATATAGTCCTTGAAGCGTTGCGGCAGCACCTGGTAGCGGCCGTGCAGCAGGCCGAGCGCCTGATAGCACTGGGCCACGTCCGCGACGATGATGCGGAACGCCATGATGTCGGAGAGCTGCTCGAAGGAGACGTTCTTCGTCTGCATCTTCCGCCAGATCGAATAGGGCGTCTTTTCGCGACCCGAGACCTGGGCCTCGAGCCCGCCCTCCTTCAGCGTCCTGACCAGCTCGACCTCGATCTGCGGCACCAGCTTGTCGCCGCGCTCGCGCAGATAACCCTGGCGCGCCAGTACCGAGGCGCGGCCATCGGGATTGAGCTCGGCGAAAGCCAGCTCCTCCAATTCGCGCTTCACCTTCTCCATGCCGATGCGCGAGGCGAGCGGCGCGTAGAGGTCCATGGTTTCGCGGGCGATGCGGCGGCGCCGCGCAGGCTCCTTGATGTGATGGAGCGTGCGCATGTTGTGCAGGCGGTCGGCGAGCTTCACCAGAAGCACGCGGATGTCGGACGACATCGCGAGCACCAGCTTGCGCAGGTTCTCGGCTTCCTTGGTGCTCTCCGACTGGATTTCCAGGCGAGAAAGCTTCGTAACGCCGTCGACCAGGCGCGCAATGTCCTCGCCGAACAGGCTGGCGATCTCGTCGCGCGTCGCGTCGGTATCCTCGAGCGTGTCGTGCAGCAGGCCCGTGACGATCGAGTCGGTGTCGAGCCGCATCTCGGCCAGGAGGCCTGCGACCTCGACGGGATGGGAGAAATAGGGGTCGCCCGAGGCGCGGAGCTGGTTGCCGTGCTTCTTCAGGCCATAGACATAGGCGCGGTTCAGGACGTCCTCGTCCGCATCCGGATCGTAGGACTGTACGCGCTCGACGAGTTCGAATTGGCGAATCATGGCTTTCGCCCCACTATATGGGGACGATTGCGTTCACTCCACGACGTTTGCGCGAATAGCGGCCCGAACCCAGTTGGGGCTCAGGCCGCCGCCGGACTACTCCGCGACGTCGTCTTCCTCGGCCATCGGCAGTGCCTTGGGCTGGGCGGCTTCGGCGCCACCCTGCGCCAGCGCCGCGGCGAGCTCCTGCTCGAGCTCGGCCATCTCGTTGACTTCCTCGGGCTTGTCGACGTCGGCGTGCTTCTGCATGCCCGAGATCAGGGAATCCTTGAGGACGGCCTGGTCGAGCTTCATCTCGGCGATCTCGCGCAGCGCCACGACCGGGTTCTTGTCGCGATCGCGGTCGAGCGTGATCTGGGCGCCGGCCGAGATGTCACGAGCGCGCTGCGAGGCGAACATGACCAACTCGAAACGGTTGGGAATCTGCACGATGCAGTCTTCGACGGTGACACGCGCCATGGGCGGGAACCTCAGAATTTCCTGGAAGCCGGCGGTTATACCCGCCCCGGCCCAAAAGGCAAGCCGGGCGGCTGGAAGGGCTGGGCCATCTGGTCCTCCGGCAGGGCATTCAGCAGGTCGTCGATCGACGTGCCCGACAATGGGTGGCGCCAGGTTGGCGCGAGATCGGCCAAGGGCCGCAGGACAAAGGCCCGCCCGGCCATCCGGGGGTGCGGCAGGATGGCTCTCCCAGTACCGGGAGCGGCTGTTTCCCCGCGATAATCGAGCAAATCCAGATCGATCAGCCGGGGCGCATTGGGCACACTGCGAACCCGTCCGAACAGCTCCTCGATCTCGTGCAGGGCGATCAGCAGGTCGTCGGCGGAAAGAGACGTGGCCACCTCGGCCACCACGTTCACGTACCAGGGCTGGTCCGAGACCGGCACCGGGGCCGTCCTGTACCAGCGCGAGTAACGCAGCACGCGGCCCCCCCGACGGTCGAGCTCGAGCAGGGCGGCCTGCAACGTCTCGCGCGGCGAGGCGTAGGACGGGTGAGGGAGATTGGCGCCGGCGCCCACGAAAACCGGTCGGTCGCCTGTGTTGTCCACCAGCAAGCTCCCTCAACCCCTTGTGATCCTTAGGTTAACAACCTACTCTTAATATGTTCCAGGAGAGGTATGGGTTACCAGCCTTTCGCAGCTTCATATTTTTCGCTCGCCAGCGCATTTTATTCAAACAGGGCTCGGTCACCATGAAGGGCAATTTCTACGAGAACGAGCGCGTCGCGCTGTTCATCGACGGTGCAAACCTCTATTCGGCCGCCCGCTCCCTGGGCTTCGACATCGACTACCGTCGCCTCCTGAAAGTCTTCCGGGAAAAAGGCCGGCTGGTCCGGGCGTATTACTACACCGCCCTGGTCGAGGATCAGGAGTACTCGCCCATCCGGCCGCTGATCGATTGGTTGGACTACAACGGCTACACCATGGTCACCAAACCGGCCAAGGAATTCACCGACGCCATGGGCCGCCGCAAGGTCAAGGGTAACATGGACATCGAGCTGGCCATCGACGTGCTCGAAATGGCCGACCATCTCGACCATGTGATCCTGTTCTCGGGCGACGGCGACTTCCGCCGGCTGGTCGAGGCCGTGCAGCGGCGCGGTATCCGGGTCTCGGTCGTCAGCACCATCAAGTCCGCCCCGCCGATGGTGGCCGACGAGCTGCGCCGCCAGGCCGACGACTTCATCGAACTGTCCGAGCTGGCGCCGCTGATCGCCCGCAACCCGTCCGAACGCGCGCCCCGTCCGGCCGCCGTGGCGCCGCGAGAGGGCGAGGCGGACGGCGACGATGCGCCCTCCGAGTCTCTGATGCGCTCGGCCTGAGGCCGCCTGCGTCAGTGTCTGCGCAAGCCTTCGAAGAGCCACCGCTAGACTGTCCGCGCTGCCCGAGGCGCGTGGACTTCCGCCCTGAGCTGCAGGGCAAGCACTCGGACTGGAAAAACGCTCCCGTCCGCTCGTTCGGCAAGCTGGATGCCCGCCTGCTGATCGTCGGGCTGGCGCCGGGCATGAAGGGCGCCAACCGCACCGGCCGCCCCTTCACCGGCGACTATGCCGGTGATCTACTCTACTCGACCCTGCTGAAGTTCGGCTTCGCACAGGGCACCTACCGCGCCGATCCGAACGACGGGCTGCAGCTCGTCGACTGCCGCATCGCCAATGCGGTGCGCTGCCTGCCGCCCGAGAACAAGCCGTTGCCTGTCGAGTTCACTGCCTGCCGGCCGTTCCTGCAGTCCGAACTAGCCGTCATGCCGAAGCTGCGAATACTCGTGGCCCTGGGCAAGGGCGCCCACGATCAGATCCTGCGGGCGCTGACGGTGCGGCCGGCGGGCACTTACCCGTTCATCCACGGCCGCCTGCACACGCTGCCGACCGGATTGATGCTCGCCGACAGCTATCACTGCTCCCGCTACAACACGAACACCGGCCGTCTCACGACCGTGATGTTTCACCAGGTCTTCGACGGCGTCCGTCGCGCGCTCGACGCGTGAGACTCAGAGCGCCGCTTCAATCGCGGACGTGATCT
>CAIYWM010000610.1 GCA_903929895.1 uncultured Alphaproteobacteria bacterium | reverse complement strand
TTCCCCCGGCTCAAGGAACGCATCCAGCAGCAGGCCGGCACACTGTCGGGCGGCGAGCAGCAGATGCTGGCGATCGCGCGGGCCCTGATGCTGAAGCCGCGCCTGATGCTGTTAGACGAGCCGTCATTCGGCCTGGCGCCGCTGATCGTGCTGGAAATCTTCCGCATCCTGCGGCGCATCAACGAGGAGGAGAAGGTGAGCATCCTGCTGGTCGAGCAGAATGCTGCCCTGGCGCTCGACCTCGCCACGCACGCCTACGTGCTTGAAACCGGCAAGGTCGTGATGTCGGGCCCTTCCGACGTCGTGAAGAACGACGAGAACGTCCGCAAATCCTACCTCGGCTACTGAGGCAGCCCCCAATGGAACAGTTACTTCAGCAATTCGCCTCGGGCCTCGCCAACGGCGCCATCTATGCCTGCGTGGCCCTCGCGCTGGTCATGATCTACGTGTCGACCGACCACATCAATTTCGCCCAGGGCGAGATGGCGATGTTCAGCACCTACATCTCCTGGCAGCTCATGAGCTGGGGGATGAGCTTCTGGGTCGCCTTCATCCTCACGGTGATGATCTCCTTCGCGATGGGCGTGCTGATCGAACGGCTTATATTGAGACCGCTGCACAACGCGCCGGTCCTCTCGATCATCGTGGTGTTCATCGGCCTGCTCGCGATCTTCAACTCGATGGCCGGCGCCTTCTGGAGCTACCTGATCAAGGAATTCCCCTCGCCGTTCCCGAAGAGCGATTTCGGCATTGCCGGCGTGATCGGGGCTCATCAGCTGGGCGTTGTCCTGGTCACTTTGATCGTGCTGGGGCTCCTGTTCGTGTTCTTCCGCTACACGCCGCTCGGCCTCGCCATGCGCGCGGCGGCGCAGAACCCGCAGATGGCGCGGCTGGTCGGCGTCCGTGTCGACTGGATGCTGGCGCTGGGCTGGGGTCTGGCGGCGTCGGTGGGGGCAGTGGCGGGCATCATGGTTGCCCACATCGTCTATCTCGAGCCCAACATGATGGGCGGCATCCTGCTCTACGCCTTCGCGAGCGCGCTGGTCGGTGGCATCTCCAATCCCGCGGGTGCGGTGGCCGGTGGCTTCATCGTCGGCATCCTCGAGAACATGGTGGCCTATGCCGGCAACCAGATCGAGAAGGCGACCGGTGTCTACATCATCGGCAACGGCGAGAAGCTCACGGTGGCGCTGATCATCGTCATCTTCGTCCTGACGGTCAGACCCGCCGGCCTGTTCGGCCGCGTCGTCGTGCGGAGGGTCTGATCATGGCCGCCTCGTCGAAGAAGTGGGTGCTGGGCGTCATCGCGCTCGCGGTGCTGGTGCCGCTGCTGCAGCCGGTCTTTCCGGATGTCGTCTCCAACTACCGGCTGTTCCTAGTCAGCACGATGATCATCGCCGCGATCGCGGTGCTCGGGCTGAACCTGCTCACCGGGTTCAACGGCCAGTTCTCGCTGGGCCACGGCGCCTTCTACGCGGTCGGCGCCTACACCGCCGCCATCCTGATGGACAAGCTGAACGTGCCCTATTGGGCGACGATCCCGGCGGCGGCCATCGTGTGCTTCATCGTCGGCTACCTGTTCGGTCTGCCGGCGCTCAAGCTCGAGGGGCACTATCTCGCGCTCGCGACCTTCGCGCTGGCGCTCGCGGTGCCACAGATCCTGAAATACAAATGGCTCGAGGGCCTGACCGGCGGCGTGCAGGGCATCGTGCTGATGAAGCCGGAAGTGCCGTTCGGCCTGCCGCTGAGCGAAGACCAGTGGCTCTATTATTTCTGCCTTCTGGTCATGATCGTGCTGTTCTGGGGCGCAGCAAACCTGCTGAACAGCCGTAGTGGTCGCGCCATGATGGCGATCCGCGACCAGTATCTGGCCGCCGACACGATGGGCATCGACACGGCCCTCTACAAGACGGTGACCTTCGGAATCAGCGCGGCCTATACCGGCATCGCCGGCGCGCTGTCGGCCTCGGCCATCGCCTTCGTGGCGCCCGACAGCTTCGGCATCTTCCTGTCGATCAAGTTCCTGATCGGCCTCGTTGTGGGTGGAATCGGCTCGCTGCTCGGCTCGGTACTCGGCGGCATCTTCTACGTGCTGGTCGATAACTCGGCGCAGTCGCTGACCCAGTTCATCCGCAACGACCTCGGCCTGCCGTTCGACCTCTCGGCCTACACGGTCTTCGGCGTGCTGCTGATCGCCATCATCTACCTGATGCCGATGGGCATCGCCGGCGGGCTCTACATGGCCTACCGCAAGCTGCGGGGTGCACGGGCATAAACCGGACCCTGTTTGTCTGAAAGTCGCCGGAAGGCGGCCTTCTTTCTGGCCTGAATTCGGACGAAGCTCCGGCAGGCTTTAGTCACTTGGGAGGAAAGAAATGCGTACAAGCAGGCGTGGTTTCGTAGCAGGTGCCTCGGCATTCGCCGTTCTGGGCACAAAGTCGGCCTTCGCGCAGAAGAAGTACGACGACGGCGCGACCGACAAGGAAATCAAGATCGGTCATACCGGCCCCTATAGCGGCCCGGCGTCGTCCTACGGCCAGATCGGCAAGACGATCGAGGCGTTCTTCAAGTCGGTGAACGAGGCCGGCGGCGTCAACGGACGTAAGATCAACTTCATCACGCGTGACGACGGCTATTCGCCGCCAAAGATGGTCGAGCTGGTGCGCCAGCTGGTGGAGCAGGACAAGGTCCTCTGCCTGTTCAACACGCTGGGTACGCCGACAAACACGGCGATCCATCGCTACATGAACCAGAAGAAGGTGCCGCAGCTCTACGTCGCCACCGGCGCGTCGAAGTGGGGCAAGCCCAAGGAGTTCCCGTGGACGATGGGCTTCCAGCCCGACTACCACACCGAGGGCGTCGTCTACGCCAAGCACGTCCTGGCCAACGTCAAGGACGCCAAGATCGGCGTGCTGATGCAGAACGACGACTACGGCAAGGATTATTACGAAGGCTTCCGCGACGGCCTGGGCAAGGAAACCGGCAAGATCGTCAAGCACGTGACCTTCGAGGTCACGGATCCGACGGTCGACAGCCAGGTGATCCAGCTCAAGGATTCCGGCGCCAACGTATTCTTCAACATCGCGACGCCCAAGGCCGCCGCCCAGGCGATCCGCAAGGCCGCCGACATCGGCTGGAAGCCGGCACAGTACCTCAACAACGTGTCCGCCTCGGTGGGCTCGGTGATGAAGCCTGCCGGCCTCGAGAACAGCCAGGGCATCATCACGGCGCAGTATCTCAAGGACCCCACGGACAAGCAGTGGGAGAACACCGACGACTTCAAGGCCTGGGTCGCCTGGATGGACAAGTGGATGCCGGGCGCCAACAAGGCGGATGCCAACCACGTGTTCGGCTACGCCGTCTCCAACCTGATGCTCGAGACGCTCAAGAAGTGCGGCGACACGCTGACCCGCGAGAACGTCATGAAGCAGGCCGCCAACTACCAGAAGTACAAGCTGCCGCTGCTGCTGCCGGGCATCACGATCAACACCAGCCCGACCGACTACTACCCGATCCAGTCGGTGCAGCTCGCGCGCTTCAAGGGCGAGACCTGGGATCTGTTCGGCGACGTCATGTCGGCCGAAGGTTCCTGAGTATCCGATCTACGATTGAACGAAGGCCGCCGGCATCTCCCGGCGGCCTTTTTCTTGCGCCGAAGCCGAAAATGGCTAGCGCTCGGCGGGCTTGCGCTGCAGCGCCTGGCGGCACTCCGCGGTGTCGATGCGGCCATTCTTGTCGAGGTCGCAGCGCGTGAAATTGCGTTCGGCGCCGGCCATGAACTCCGTCAGGGTGACGAACCCGTCCTTGTCGGTGTCGAGAAGCAGGAAGTAGCTGGATTGCTGGCCGGCCTGACGGTCGGTTGGCAGAACGCTGTTGCCGACGGCGGGCGTGCGGGCAAACAACTCGTCCTTGCTGAGCTTGCCGTCGCCGTTCGCATCGAGGCGCTTGAACCTCGCCTGCTGGCCGGTCTTCCATTCCTCGATCGTGACGGCGCCATCCTTGTTGGTATCATACCGCATGACGCCGCTATCGATCCGCGCTGGTCGGGTCGAAGGTGCGGCGGGGGCCGACTGGGGGGCGGCCGTGTCGCCGGGCGCGGCCAAGGCGGGGCCGGCCAGCATCAGGACGGCGGTCGCGAGCAGGGAAAGTCTCGGCATTGTCTATCCTTATGGTTGTATCGGGAGACAGCAATGCACGCGCCATTTCCCTTACCGGCCCGTCTAGGCCCCGATATAGTCTGCCCGGCGACCGAATTGTGGCCGCGTTGAGGTTTTGTTCTCTCTGGGGATAACCCATGGCCTATGATTATGATCTCTTTGTCATCGGCGCCGGCTCGGGCGGCGTGCGCGCCTCGCGCATCGCGGCGACCCACGGCGCGCGCGTCGGCATCTGCGAGGATTACCGCGTCGGCGGCACCTGCGTGATCCGCGGCTGCGTGCCGAAGAAGCTCCTGATGTACGGCTCCAAGTTCGCCCACGAGTTCGAGGATGCGGCGGCCTTCGGCTGGACCCTCGCCCCGCCGACGCATTCCTGGGCGACGTTGCGCGACAACGTGAACAGGGAAGTCGACCGGCTGAACGCGGTGTACCTGCGCCTGCTCGACGGCGCCGGCGTGAAGCTCCACATGGGCCGTGGCCGCCTGATGGACCGCCACACCATCCAGGTGGGCGAGGAGACGATCACGGCTGAGAAAATCCTGATCGCAACCGGCGGGCATCCGGTGATTCCGTCGATCCCCGGCAGCGAATTGGCGATCACGTCGAGCGACGCCTTTCATCTTCCCGAGCTGCCCAAGCACATCACCATCGTCGGTGCGGGCTACATTGCCGTCGAATTCGCCGGCATCTTCCACGGGCTCGGCGCCAAGGTCGACATCGTGCTGCGACGCGACCGTGTCCTGCGGGGCTTCGACGAGGAGTGCCGCACCTTCGTGCACGAGGCGCTGAAGGACAGCGGCATTCGCATGCGGACCGAGATGGAGATCGCCCGCATCGTCGCCAAGGGCGCGGACGGCAAGAGCGGCCCGTTCGAGGTCCACACGCCCATGGGCGGTATGTTCGAGACGGATTGCGTGATGTACGCGACCGGCCGCGCGCCCAACTCGTCCGGCATCGGACTGGAGAAGGCCGGCGTGCAACTCAACAAGGCAGGCGCCATCGCCGTGGACGAATGGTCCAAGACGACCGCCGACAACATCTGGGCCGTGGGCGACGTCACCGACCGCATCAACCTCACGCCGGTCGCCCTCATGGAGGGCCACTGCTTTGCCGACACCGAGTTCGGCAAGAAGCCGCGCAAGGCCAACCACCACGACGTGCCCTCGGCGGTGTTCTGCCAGCCCGAGATGGCCAATGTCGGTCTGAGCGAGGAGCAGGCCAAGATGCAGCTTGGCGATCTGCGCATCTACACTGCAGCGTTCCGGCCGATGAAGTACACGGTCTCGGGCCGCCACCAGCGCACCTTCATGAAGCTGATCGTCGAGGCGTCGACCGACCGGGTGGTCGGCATCCACATGGTGGGGGACGACGCAGCCGAGCTGATCCAGGGCCTGGCGGTCGCCATGAAGGCAGGGGCCACCAAGGCCCACTTCGATGCCACCGTCGGGATCCACCCGACCGCCGGCGAGGAGTTTGTCACCATGCGCACGGCGCGGGCGGATTCGGCCCCGGCCCGGGCAGCCGCGGAGTAGAACGGGACCGGCCTGCCGGCTGGTTTTTTATCCACAGCACGTATAGGTTCACCCACCCCGCCGGCCCCTTTGGGCTGCGGGTCGAGGAGGAGTCGATGACCGCGATCCAAGGTCAATCCAGGACCGATTCGCGGACGGCCGCAAAAGGGCAGTCCCGTAGTTCCAGTGCCGCCGACTGGTCGCTGACCAGCTGGCGCAGCCGGCCGGCCCTGCAGATGCCGGTCTATCCGGACGCCGCCGCCCTGGCGAACGCCGAGGCGCGCCTGCGCCGCTATCCGCCGCTGGTCTTTGCCGGCGAGGCGCGCAAGCTCAAGGCGTCGCTGGCCAAGATCGCCAACGGCGAGGCCTTCCTGTTGCAGGGCGGCGACTGCGCCGAGAGCTTCGTCGACTTCACCGCCAACAACATCCGCGACACGTTTCGCGTGCTGCTGCAGATGGCCGTGGTGCTGACCTATGGCGCCGGCGTGCCGGTCGTGAAGGTCGGCCGCATGGCCGGCCAGTTCGCCAAGCCGCGCTCGTCCAATGTCGAGAAGGTGGGCGATGTCGAACTGCCATCCTATCGCGGCGACAACGTCAACGGCTTCGAGTTCACCGCCGCCGCGCGCCTGCCCGATCCGGAGCGCATGGTGCAGGCCTACAACCAGTCGGCTGCCACGCTCAACCTGCTGCGTGCCTTCGCCCAGGGCGGCTATGCCGACCTGCACGAGGTCAACCGCTGGAACCTCGACTTCGTGCGCAACTCGCCGGCATCGGCACGCTACGAAGACCTCGCGGCACGCCTCGACGAGACGCTGAACTTCATGGCGGCCTGTGGCTTGAGTTCCGCGACGACGCCGCAGATCGCCGAGACCGACTTCTTCACCAGCCACGAGGCGCTGCTGCTGCAGTACGAGGAGGCGCTGACCCGCGTCGATTCGACTTCGGGCGAATGGTACGACTGCTCGGCCCACATGCTGTGGATCGGCGACCGCACGCGCCAGCCCGACGGCGCCCATGTCGAGTTCCTGCGCGGCGTGCGGAATCCGATCGGCTTCAAGGCCGGACCTACATTGCCGACCGACGATCTGCTGCGCCTGATCGACACGCTGAATCCGTCGAACGAGGCGGGCCGCATCGTGATCATCGCCCGCATGGGCGCCGACAAGGTGGGCGACAAGCTGCCGGCGCTGGTCCGCGCCCTGAAGCGCGAGGGCCGCACGGTCGTGTGGTCCTGCGACCCGATGCACGGCAACACCGTCACCGCCTCGAACGGCCGAAAGACCCGCCATTTCGATGCGATCCTGCATGAGGTGAAGGAGTTCTTCGCCGTGCACCGTGCCGAGGGCACTCATCCCGGCGGCGTGCATTTCGAGATGACCGGCCAGGAAGTCACGGAGTGCATCGGCGGCTCGACGGACATCACCGTCGACAACCTCAACGAACGCTACGAGACGCAGTGCGATCCGCGGCTCAATGCCAGCCAGGTGCTGGAACTCGCCTTCCTGCTGGCCGAGCAGCTCAAGGCGGAGCGCCTGTCCGTCGCAAGGGCGCGCCCGGCCGTCTGACCGACGTCACCGGCTGAGCGCGCGAGAGCCCGGGGAGGGCCGATGACGCATCCTGAGAACGGCGAGATCGAACGCTATACCGACCACTACTTCAATCGCTCGAAGCAGGTGGTCGGCAAGTTCGGCGACTGCCAGGTAACTTACGCCATCTTCATGCGTCGGCCGGTGGTGTTCGCGCCGCGGCTCGCGCTGGAATGGCTGCAAGAAACCTGCCGCGCGCGCAAGGCGACGGTGGAACTCGACATGCGCTACCGCGAGGGCAAGTGGGTCGGCGCTGGCGAACCGATGATGTACATCACCGGCTCGTTCTTCCATCTGGTCGATCTCGAGACGATCTTCCTGCAGAAGCTCGGCCCCGCTTGCGTGGCCGCCTACAATGCCTGGACGATGTGCGCGGACATGCCGAAGTCGGCCTTCCTCGCCATGGATGCTCGCCATTGTGCCGGCCAGGAAATGGCCGAGATGATGGCTTATGCCGCTTCGGTTGGCTCGGCGCGCGCCAAGCGCAAGGTCGGCGCCGTCGGCTTCATCGGCAATGCCACGCATGCCACGGCCC
>CAIYWM010000609.1 GCA_903929895.1 uncultured Alphaproteobacteria bacterium | reverse complement strand
CCCGGCCGCCGCGGATCCCCGACCATGGTCAGCATTTCCCGATTTTCCAGCCGGTTCGAACCGCGCTGCGCGTAGAAATAGAGGCCCTCGGCGTCGGGGCCCTTGCTGGTCAGCCCGTGCAGGTCAAGGAATGCCTGGCTCGAAACGTAGCCGGGGCGCAGGCCCGCCACCATTGCCAGCAGGGCCGACATCCCCAGCCAGCGCCAATGCGCGGCCGGAATGTAGCCGCTCTTGGTCTCCTTCAAGTCGCCCAGGTTGGCCTTCGTCAGCAGCTTCACATGAAAAGCCTTCGTCGGCGGTTCGAAGGGCCACTGCTCGACCACGCCGGTCGATTCCAGCCCGTCCGCCAGCAGCGCGAGCCCGTGCTCGTCGGGGGTGGCGTCGAGCAGGAACGCGACCTCGGCATCGTTGAGGCGGTCGAAGGCGGCACGCCGCAGGATCTTGATGCCCGTGCCGTCTTCCGTGCCGGCGTTCTCCGCGATCCAGCGCGGCGCGTGCCACCGCAGCTTTTCCGACACGCCGAAGCCGGAGCGCGCCGGGTTGGCGAGGGCCACACTCAGCGCCTCGCGGAGCCTCGCCAGCAGGACGTAGGCCTGCGCCCTGCCGTCCTCGGCGATTTCCTTCAGGTAGGCAGCCTGTGCGGCAGCATCCTTGCCGGCGAGCGGGATGTAGAGGTCCTGAAGGACCTTGCAGGCTTCGCGCAGCTCGTCGGCGCGGGCCATGTCGCCTGCCAGGATGGTTCCGAGCGGCTGATCGCGCACCGGGTCACGTAGCAGCGCCTGGAAGACGTCTCCGCCGCCGGCGATGATGCCGACGATGCGGTCGACCAGCGGGATGCCGGCGCGGCGGAGCACGGCGGGATCGAGCGCATCCTCCGCCACCTCCAATTCTTCGAGGCCCTCGTCGACCAGAACCATGAGCCGCATGAACTGCGCGCCGTCTTCGTGCTTGCGCTCGCGCGGGGTCTCGGGTCCGTCCGATTTCTTCCGCCGCTTCAGTGCCGGCCGCTTTTCCCCGCTGGTGCGCGGTGTCGCCAGCCGCGCCGCTGCCATCACCAGCACGTTGGCCGATGCCACCTCGTCGCCGTTGGCGTAGAAGGCGCAGGTTTCGCGGAACGGGCAGATCGGCTTTCCGGCGGTGCCGCATATCAGCTGCCCGATCATTTCCGGCGCAGCCTGCGCCATCGGCTCTATGTCGGCACCTCGCGCGCAGTTCCGATAAACCTTCTCGCCGTCGTCGCCCTTCTCGGCAACGAAGCGGCCCTCGCGGATGGCGGTGCGGTTGTGACTGGCGGTGAACCCGTGTCTGGCCTGCAGTTCGGCGATCTTCTCGGTCATCTCCTGCGCGGCTGTCAGGTCGCGACAATAGATTTCGATACGGGTCTCGGGGTCCTCGTTCGCCTGCTTCAACAGGGCCGTCAGGATCGCCGTCGACTTTCCAGCACCCGTCGGCCCATTCACCGCCACGATGCGCGTCTCGAGCGGGTAGAGCATGCGGCCGCTCGT